>NZ_JBHWIJ010000206.1:0-11899 GCF_042732255.1 Kitasatospora sp. NPDC059803
CGGGGCCCCCCCCCCCCCCCTCCCGCCCCCGGCCGCCCAACGGCGGGGTGCGCCGGGGCGGCACCACCCGGCCGATCGTCGTGCGCCGGGGGAGGCGGGGGCGCCGGGGCGCCGGGGGTGCGGCGGTTACCGAGGTGAGCGGCCGGCCCCGGAGGCGAGCTCCTTGGCCGCCTCGGTGAGGTCCTTCGCGGTGTCGATGGCGCGCCAGTACACGCCCTGCGGCAGCTGGTAGCCCGCCAGTCGCTTGCTGCGCGCCAGCTGCGGGAACGTGGTGCGCTCGTGGTCGCCCACGTCCGGCAGCAGCTCGGCGAACTCCGGGCTGAACACGTACAGCCCGGCGTTGATCAGGAACGGCGAGGGCGGCGCCTCGATGAAGTCCAGCACGTTGCCGAACTGGTCGGTCTCCACCGCCCCCCACGGGATGCGCGGCCGGGCCAGCGCGAGCGTCGCGACGGCGTCCCGCTCGTGGTGGAAGGCGGCCATGTCGCGCAGGCTGAACCGGGTCCAGATGTCGCCGTTGGTGGCGTACCAGGGCTCGTCCGGGCGGGGCAGCGCCTTGGCCGCGTACTTGAGGCCGCCGCCGCGCCCGAGCGGCTCCTCCTCGACCACCGTGCGCACGCGCAGCGGCAGGTCCGCCTTGTCGAGCCACTCCTCCAGTACGGCGGCCAGGTGCCCGCAGGAGACCACCGCGTCGGTGACGCCCTCGGAGGCCAGCCAGGCCAGCTGGTGGCCGAGGATCGGCGTGCCCGTCCCGGGGATCTCGACCAGCGGCTTCGGGCGGTCGTCCGTGTAGGGCCGCAGCCGCGAGCCCTGGCCGCCGGCCAGGATCACGGCCTGGGTGACGGGCGTCGTGGTCGGCCGGGACGGGTGGGTCGGCGGGGACGCGGGATCGGCGGCGGGGCCGGAGTCAGCGGTCATGCCTGAACAATAGGACGCCCACCGGGGCCGGGAGCCCGAGCCCGCGGGCGTCGTCGGCCCGCGGCCGTCGGGCCGGCCTGCGGGTCAGCTGCCGGGTCAGCCGGCGATGCCCGCCGCGAACGACCCGTCGCAGACCGGGCGGGCGAAGGACCGGGCCCGCTGGACGTCGCCCTGGTACTTGCGCACCGCCGCCTTGCCCAGCTCGCCGGCGAGCGAGGTGCAGTACGGCGTCAGCGACGGCTGCTCGCGCATCGAGCGCTCCAGCAGGTCCAGCGCGGCGGACGGGTTCTTCGCCCGCAGCTCGTCCAGCAGCGCCACCCGCAGCGACTCCTGCGGGGCGAGCCCGTCCGGGGACGTGCCCGCGGTGGCGGAACGCCCGATCCCGGCGCCGTCACCACTGGACGCCGCCACGACCTGCTGGTCGAGGTTGGTCGGCGGGGCCCATGGCACCCGGGTCACGGCGAGGGTGCCGGTGGTCACCAGGAGGACCGGCAGGGTCAGGGCGACGGTCTGGCCGATACGGCGTACAAGCTGCTTCACCCTCAGGAGAGTAGCGGTGGGTACGGGTCGGATCGCCCTCCGTGACACCATCGAGTGACACCGTGTCCGGGTTCGTCCCCACACCGTGTTGACGTGGGGGTGTACGGACGGAGCCCGCCGGACCAGGAATGGTCCGACGGGCTCCGTCGTGCCGGCTTTCCCCGCCGGTCGACCGACCGGCAGGGCGCGCCGTGCTCAGCTGCTCAGGCGGGCACCCGAGCTGGTCGAGAACACGTGGGTCTCGTTGGCGATCGGCACGACGTGGATCGTCTCGCCGCGGGCCGGGATCTGCCGGCCGTGCACCCGGACGACCAGCTCCTTGTCCTCGCCGCCGATCTTGGTGGTGCCGTACACGAAGCCGTCGGAGCCGAGCTCCTCGACGACGTTCACCGTCACCGCGACACCCTCGATGCCGCCCGCCGGGACGATCTCGAAGTGCTCCGGGCGGATGCCGACCGTCACCGACTTGTCGGTGCCGGCGCCGGCCAGGTCGTCGCGCGAGACGTTGACCACCGAGCCGCCGAACTTCACACCGCCGTCCACCAGCGGCACCTCGACCAGGTTCATCGCGGGCGAGCCGATGAAGCCGGCCACGAACAGGTTGGAGGGCCGGTCGTACATGTTGCGCGGGGTGTCGACCTGCTGGAGCACGCCGCCCTTGAGCACCGCGACCCGGTCGCCCATGGTGAGCGCCTCGGTCTGGTCGTGGGTGACGTACACCGTCGTGATGCCCAGGCGGCGCTGGAGGCCGGCGATCTGGGTACGGGTCGAGACACGCAGCTTCGCGTCCAGGTTCGACAGCGGCTCGTCCATCAGGAAGACCTGCGGCTGGCGCACGATCGCGCGGCCCATCGCGACACGCTGCCGCTGACCACCCGACAGCGCCTTCGGCTTGCGGTCCAGGTACTCCGTCAGGTCGAGGATCTTCGCGGCCTCCTCGACCTTGGTGCGGATCTCCGTCTTGTTCACGCCGGCGATCTTGAGCGCGAAGCCCATGTTCTCGGCGACGGTCATGTGCGGGTACAGCGCGTAGTTCTGGAACACCATGGCGATGTCCCGGTCCTTCGGCGGCAGGTGCGTGACGTCCCGGTCACCGATCCGGATGGAGCCGCTGTTGACGTCCTCCAGACCGGCCAGCATGCGCAGGCTGGTCGACTTGCCGCAGCCCGAGGGGCCGACCAGCACGAGGAACTCGCCATCCGCGATCTCCAGGTCCAGCGCGTCCACCGAGGGCTTGTCCGCCCCGGGGTAGACGCGGGTCGCCTGCTCGTACGTGACAGAAGCCATGATTGTTCTCTCCTTCACCGGCAGGAACGTGCCGGACGATCCGAGTAAAGGGGCGTTCGTTCGTCTCCGTCAGCCCGCCCAGTGGTCTGAACCACCTCACGAACCGACTCCGGGCGACGCTACCTGCGCCTCCGCCGCTTGTCAGCCCCCAGCCCGCCCGATTTCGGCATCGGTTCCATCACGCCCACCCCACCCCGCCAACCCCCGGATATCCCCCCACCCCACCTACCGGGCCCGGTAGACTGCCCCCGGTGCCGCCGTGATCCCTCGCGGACGGTCACCGTGCCTCCTTAGCTCAGCTGGCCAGAGCACCGCTCTTGTAAAGCGGGGGTCGTCGGTTCGAACCCGACAGGGGGCTCGCGTAGGAAGCGATGCGACCGGCGCCCGAAGGGCCAGCTCACCGGAGTGATCCGGAGGAGCTGGCCCTTCGTCGTTGCCGGGGCGTGCCGCGGGCCGGCGGGTGGTGCGTGGCGGTTGGTCAGCCGGGTTCGGGTGCGGATTCGGCCGGTTCGCCGGATTCACCGGATTCGGTGGATTCGTTCGAGTCGTCGGACTCCTCCGATTCCTCCGATTCCTCGGATTCGTTCGGCGGGCCGGAAAGGGCGGTCTCGCCGCTTTTCCGCCAGGTCGCCGTCACCTTCAGGCTGGCCTTTCCGTCGACTCCCGTCACCGCGCTCACGAGGACTCCCGTCTTGACGGAGAGCTCGATTCCGAATTCGAGCGTGAACTCGTCGGGGGCGGCCGCCCGCAGGCCGGACCGCACGTTGCCGACCACGGTCTGGAGCGTGCCCGCCAGGTCGTCCAGCTGGTAGCTGGGGCGGCGCAGCGCGACGTCCCTGGGGCCGCGCTGCTCCTCGATGCGGGCCCAGAATGTCCCCTCGGGCGTCACTACTTGGACAAGCTCCGACATTTCTCCTCCAAGGGGTGCCGTTGCCGGGGTCGAATTGCCGGAAAACCGGTGGCCGGCCCGGGTCGTGGGCCTATCCTTCTTCTTCGCGAGGGGAACTGTATCGGGCGCCGAAGGGTGGCAGGCCATGGATATGGGACAGCGGGCGGCGGGTACCGAACACATCTACCTCTCCGATGTGGAGCCGCACGCGGCGGCGCCGATCGACCGGGCCTCGGACCTGCGGTCACGGGTCCTGCTGCACGTCCTCTTCGCCGACACCCTGCTGATCGGCGACTCGCAGGGCCTCAACAACAGGTACTTCCGGGCGCTCGTCGACGCCGAGGAGGCGCGGAAGGTCCGCTGGTCCCCGGGGACGGCGGCGCTCTCGGACTTCGGCGCTCTCCTGGAGGCCGGCCGGCTGCGGGTCGCGCTGCGGGCGGGCGGGACCCTGCACCGGATCAGCGACGGCCACCGGGCCGAGGGCGTGGAGAACGCGCCCGACGTCCCCTACGTGGAGCGGCTGACCGAGGTGTCGTCCGCGCACACGGAGCCGTACGACGGGTCGGCCGTCGCCGCCGCGTTCAAGTCCGGTGTCCTGGCGCGGATCGAGGCCGCCGAGCGGGACTTCGCCGGGAGCGCGCGGGAGGCCCTCGAAGCCGCGCGCGCCTGGGTCGCCGAGCAGGATCCGCTGCTCTACAAGCAACTCCGGGACTGGCTGGCCGCCTACCGGAGCGCGCGCCCCGGGGGCAGCGCCGAACTCGTCCTCGTGCTCCAGTCGGTGGACGACTGGGCCGGTGAGTCCTACCGGCGGGCGCTGCCGCAGGCCCTGGGCGTCGGCATGGCCGGCCCGCGCGACGGCGAGGGCACCATCCCGGTCTTCCGGAGCCGGCGACTCGTCGAGTACGCGGGGTTCCCGGCGGTGCTGCTCGACAACCTGCTGCTGTCCCAACTCCCGGTGGAGGTGGTGTTCGAGGCGATCGAGCAGCCCTCCCGGGTGGCCCTGGTGGCGGAGTTGGGGCGGCTGCGCCGGGGGATCCAGCCGGACACGGCGGTGCTGCGTTCCGCGGTCGACGAGTTCAGCTCGTGGACGCTGGAGGCGTTCGAGCGCACCTTCCGCCGCGTCGGGGGCCTGGCGTGGGAGCACCTGCGGGGCGAGGTCCGGCTGATGCGCTTCGGGCTGGACGAGGACCCGGTCGCGGGTCGGCTGGGGGCCGGCCTGGAGGTGGTCTCCCCGGCGGCCGACGGCGTTCGCGACCTGTCGCTCCACGTGGTGAACGGCCCGGGTGCGGCTGTCCCGGATCCGCAGCGCCGGGCACAGCCGCGGCCGTTGCGCGAGCTCGACCCCTTCGAGCGGGTGGTCACCCTCTGACGGCCGCCGTCTGCGGGTCGGGGTGGGCCTGGAGGAGGGCGAAGGCGGCCAGGGTGACGCCGCAGGTGATCCGGCCCTGCCGCAGCCAGCGTGCCATCAGGTCGGGGGAGACCCAGACCGGGTCGGTCACCGATTCCATGGCCTCCGGCCGGGCGGTGGCGGTGCCTCCGGGGAGCACGGTGGCGCGGCAGACGTGGATGCCGTTCTCGATCAGGCCGGTGTCCGCGTGGATCAGGCCGAGGCTCTCCACGGTGGAGGCGATGAGGCCGGTCTCCTCCCTGAGCTCGCGCGCGGCGGCCTCCTCCGGGGGTTCGCCGGGCTCGCAGCCGCCGCGCGGGAACTCCAGCGAGGCGGCGCCGACCGGGTAGCGGTAGGAGGGCACCAGCGCGATGCCGTCGGGGCCGGTCGCCACCACGACGACGCCGGTCTGCGACCACTGCCACCGGAGGTAGTTGCCGGCCGTGCCGCCCGGGGCGACGACCTCGTCGTTGTAGAGCCGGCCGAAGCGGTTCCCGAAGACCTCGACGGCCTGGCGGCGTCGGATCGGTGCGGGCGAGGCGAGGTCCTGAGAGTCCGTGGGCATCATGCTCCTACCTGCCGTCGTAGGGCCGCAGGTGGCGGCGGCCTCACTTGCCATGATTGCCCATGGTCGCCAGCTGCTCCACCCAGTGTGCGCGCTCGTCGGTGAACTCCGTTATCTCCGAGGAGAGTTGGACCAGCATTCGGAGCGAGGACCGTTGCGCGGCGAGCCGTTGCCGGTCGCCGGGCGGAAGGGCGGCCCGCAGCTGTGCGGCCTCCCGCAGCGCGCGGTACGCCTCGTCGTCCCGTCCGGCCCGGACGAGGCCGATCGCCTGCCGGTGCAACGCCTCCGGGAGCCTGGCCAGGTAGCGGCCGGGCTGCTGGTCGGCCAGCTCGCGCAGCAGCGCGAGCGCCCGGTAGCCGGCCGTCACCGCCTCGACGGGCCGGCCGGCCAGTTGCCCGCACCGGGCGAGGAGTTGGAGGCAGGTCAGCAGGGTGTCGTCCTGCCGGGACCCCGGTTCGGCCTCCTCGCACAGCTCGACGCCGTGCGCGGCCGCGTCGAGGGCCGCGCTCACCTGGCCGTCCTCCATCCGCACCAGGGCCAGGGTGCTCAGCGCCGTCGCGGTGTCCAGGAGGTACGTCTGGCGCAGGGTGTCGTCCCCGTCCGCCCCGGCGAGGAGTTCCTCGTAGCGGGCGACGGCCGACCTGGCGTGTTCGAGCGCCGGTTCGGTCCGGTGGGCGCGGTGCAGTAGGAGGCTCACGTTGTGGAGCGCCCTCGCGTACTCGGGGAGGTGGCGGCCGGTCTGCCGGACGAGGTCCCGGCTGAGGCGGACGGCCTGCTGGGCGGCGGTCAGCGCCGAGTCGCCGTCGCCGGGGCGGACGCCGTCCGCGGCGAATACGCGAGGGGTGGGTACGCGAGGGGTGAGTCCGTCCGCGGCGAGTAAGTCCGGGGCCAGTCCGTCCGCGCCGAGTCCGTTCGGGGTCAGTCCGTCCGCACCGGGTACGCCCGGGGCGGTCTCGTCGAGCCGGAGGCTGTAGCTGATGAGGCGGCGCAGCCTGCGCAGCTGGTCCTCCTCGCCGAATTCGGGGTCCGGCTGGTCCAACAGGCGCTTCAGGACCAGCGCCGCCACCGGCGACATGCTGGAGGGGTAGCCGGGCAGCCGGCTCTCGACGGCGGTGAGGACGTCCGGTTCGCACGCCTGCACGGCGGGCAGCATGAGGGCCGCCAGCGGTTCGGCGTGCGGCAGTACGGCGCCGTTGACGGCCAGGGCCGGCAGGAGCGCGTCGGGCCGCTCGGCGATGCTCCGGGCCAGTGCGGCGTCCAGGGCCGGGTGGGCGGGGTGGTCCACGACCCGCCCCACCCCGGTGCAGCCGCGGGCGCGGGCGAGGATCTCCACGGTCTCGGTGGCCGCCGCGATCCGCTCCTGCGGCGAGGCGGGGTGCGGCGGGTCCAGCAGGGCGAGCAGGTACTCCTCGGAGCGTCCCGAACTCTCCGGCGTACTCAGCACCCGGCGGACCAGGATCTCGCCGATCCGGCTCGGGCCGACGGGGGCGACCAGGCCGTCCTCGGCCGGGTAGAGCATGCGCAGGAGGGCGTTGACGACGTTCATGTTGAGGGGCGGCTGGTGGGGGAAGGCCTCGGCCCGGACCCGTTCCAGCAGGGCGATCAGCCGGTCCGAGCGCCGTCCGGGGGCGAGGACCGGGACGAGGAGGAGCCCTTCCGCCAGGAGCCGGCCGGCCTCGCCGGCCAGGGCCGGCTCCGCGGGCAGCCACGCCGTGAGCTGCGCGTGCCAGACCCGGACCTCGTGGTCGCAGAGCCGTTCCAGCGGATCGCCGTGCCCGGACCAACTGCTTCCCCGGGCGAGGGTGAGGACGGCGTCCAGCGCGAGTGCCAGCACGCCGAGCAGCGAGTCCTCCCGCCCGGCGCGCGACGGAAGGCTCCTCGGTACGGGCAGGCGGTCGTGGCCGAGTCGTCGGGCGAAGACCTCGAAGGCCGAGACGACCAGCGCGGCGGGCGAGGCGTCACCGGCGGAAGCAGCGGAAGGGACGGAGGGGATCGTCCTGGGGAGTTCCACGACGCTGGCGTCGGCCAGCGCCCAGTCGTCGACGCCGCTCTGCAGCGCCCGCCAGAAGGGCTCGGCCGTGCGGGCGAGCAGCAGGAGGCGCAGCCGGGGCTGCTCGGGTCCGAACCGGGAGACGTGCTCCACCAGGGTGCGGATGTCCTCCAGCCGGGCCTGGGCGTAGTCGAAGACGGCGAGGACCGCCAGACCGTCGTCGAGGGCGGTGGTCAGCTCGTCCAGCCACCCCGGTCCCGCGAGGCTGCTGCGCTGCACGAAGCCCGCGAGCCAGCCGTCCTCGGCCATCAGCCGGCACAGCTCGGCGGCGAGCCTGGTCTTGCCGGAGCCGCCGGGCGCGTGGAGCAGGCGCAGCAGCAGCGGGGTCTCGTCGGCGCACCAGGCCCGCAGTTCGGCGAGTTCCGGGCGGTCCACGAAGGGCATCGCGCCCTGCGTCAGCAGCTGGGCGGGGGTCGGCCGGGGCGTCTGGCGGGGGCGGTGGTGCCCGTACGCCCCGAAGAGCCGGACCTGGCGCCCGGCCCGGTCCATCGCCAGGTCGTACCAGGCCGTGCCGGGCCGGTGGCCCAGTCCGTTGCGCCGGGCCAGTTCGGGGAAGCAGGTCCGCACCGCGTCGACGGGGACCATCCAGCCGCCCAGGACGGCCGTCTCGTCGCGGGAGGTCTTGAGCACTCCGCACACCCGTCCGGTGGCGGGGTCGAGTACGAGGCTGCCGCTGAACCCCTGGACGACCTGGTCGCTCTTGAGCCGGACGAAGTGGCCCGCTTCGCCGGAGCGGCCGACGACGGAGAGGTACAGGGTGTCCCGGTGGGTGCCGGCGTCCAGGGTCGCGTCGCTGAATCCGTGGACGATCACGTCCGAGCCGCCGGGGGGCACCTGATCGGCGAGCCAGACGCCCGCGGTGTCCAGCGGTTCGGGGAGGCGGAGAACCGCGAGGTCCGGGTACGCGTAGATGCCGCCGTCCGGGTCCTGCCGCGGTTCCCGGGCCACCACCTCGGCCCGGAGCGTGCGCCCGTGCACCGTCACTGCCGGGTGCGGGTCGGAGCGGACGACGTGGGCGCAGGTCAGCACGGTGTCGGGGGCGACCAGGAAGCCGGTGCCGGAGCTCTCCGCGGTCTCGATCAGTACCGCCTGTTCCGTGGCGAGTCGGCTGACGGCCTCCCGGCGCCGCCGGGTCTCGTTGTCGGGGATCACGCGGGGTCCCTTCGATCGGGGGTGCCAGGGTGTCGTGCCCGGCCGTCGGAATCCAGTGTCGGAGTTGCACCGGGGCGTAGTTGACGCAGGGTCCAGCCGTGGGCGCCGGGGGTCAAGGGGGCGGTGTGGGCGGTGAGGAGTTCGGCGGCGCGGCGGTAGGAGAGGCGGGCGCGGCCGGTGTGGGGGCAGCGGTCGGAGGCGGGGGTGCCGGCGGGGGCGCGGCGGTCGGTGAGGAAGAGCGGGCCGGTGGTGCGGCCGGCGACGAGGAGGGGGAGCAGTCGGGCGGTGCCGCTCTGCCAGTGGACGGGGGTGCGGCCGGGCCGGTGGAGGGTGCGGTGCCGGGGCAGGTCGAGGTGGTCGGTGTCGAGGGCGAGGACGGTGTCGATGGCGGCGCCGGACTCGTGGAGCAGGTGCCAGAGCGACTGTTCGCGCAGGGGCGCGCGGAGGGCGAAGAGGGCGCGCAGGTCGTCGGGGGTCAGGGGAGCGACGGTCGGTCCGGGCCGCGGGTCGGGGTGCAGGTCGGTGGTGGGGTCGTCGTCGAGCCAGTGCTGGGCCCGCCACCAGGCCACGGCGGCGCGCAGGGTGGAGAGTTCGCGGTTGAGCGTGCGCGGGTCGGTGTCGGCGCGGCGGCGGTCGGCGGCGGTGCGCAGGCGGCGGGCGGCGTCCGGGTGGTCGAGCAGGGCGAGCGGGAGGACGGGCGGCCGGGCGCGCCGCCGTTCGGGGCCGGTGGGGGCGGGGCGGCCGGCGAGGGCCCAGGCCCAGGTGTTCAGGGCGATCCGGTAGATCCGCCGGGAGCCTTCGGCGAGCCCGGAGGCGGCCAGGTAGCGCTCGACGGCGACGGCGTACTCGACCGGGGGGAGCTCTGCCATGTCGGGGCTTCTTCCGCAGTAAATCAACTCGGTCCGGACTCCTGAAGGCTACCCATGAAGCGCAGTAAATCGCAGGTGAACAGCCGTTTCTGAGGCCGTTTACTGCGGCGGTCGGCGGGGCGCGAAATATTGAGGCCAAAAGACTCAACTTTTCCCCGGAAACCCTTGAACGCCGTTCCCGTCCGGGGGCAGACTGCCGCCCATGGCAGTGGATGCGGAACGGATCCCGGCCCGCCGCCGGCGGCTGGGAGACCGGCTCGCCGTGCTGGGCGAGCGCGATTTCGCGTGGTTCTTCGTCGGCTACTCGACCTCCCTCCTCGGCTCCTCGATGGCGCCGGTGGCGGTGGCCTTCGCGGTGCTCGACGGCGGCGGCGGCGGAACCGACCTGGGGTGGGTGATGGCGGCCCGGATCCTGCCGGTGGTGCTGGTGCTGCTGGCCGGCGGGGTGATCGCGGACCGGTTCGGCAGCCGCCGGGTGATGCTGGGTTCGGACGTCCTGCGCGGGCTCGTCCAGGCGGTGTTCGCCGCGCTGCTGACGGCCGGGCGGGCGCCGGTCTGGGCGATGGTCGCGCTGGTGGCGGTGTGGGGGATCGGGGAGGGGCTGTTCCTGCCGGCCCTCGGAGCGATCGTGCCCGGCCTGGTGCGCCGGAAGGAGCTCCTGGCCGACGCGAACACCCTGCTGGGGCTGGCCCGTTCGGTGGCCACGGTGGCCGGGCCCGCGACGGCCGGCCTGGTGACGGCGACGCAGGGACCGGCGGCGGTCCTGCTGGCCGACGCGGTGACGTACGGCGTCGGCGCGTTCGCCCTGGCCAGGCTCCGGCTGCCCGACCGCGCGGCGAACGCGGCCGGCGGCGAGCAGTCGATGCTCGCCGAACTGCGGGCCGGCTGGTCGGAGTTCGCCTCCCGGCCGTGGTTCTGGATCACCACCGTCCAGATGGGCCTGTTCAACCTGCTGGTCTGGGCGCCGTTCCTGGTGCTCGGCCCGCTCACCGCGCAGCGGGACCTCGGCGGCGCCCGGGCCTGGGGCCTGGTGATGGGGGTGTACGGCGTCGGTGCGGTGCTGGGCGGGCTGGTGATGCTCGGGCGCCGGCCCGAGCGGCCGCTCGCGGTGGCCACCGTGGCCACGCTGGCCTGGGCGCTGCCCTCCGCCGCGCTCGCGGCCGGTGCGCCGTTGCCGTGGGTGGTGGCGGGCGCGCTGGTGGCGGGGGTCGGCTCGGCGGTCAGCGGGACGCTGGTCAGCACGACGATGCAGAGCTGGGTGCCGCCGGAGGTGCTCGGCCGGGTCAACTCCTTCGGGGCGCTCGGCGCGTTCGTGCTGGGGCCGCTCGGGCTGGCGGCGGCCGGACCGGCGGCGGACCGGATCGGCGTGGACAAGGTGCTGCTGCTCGGTGCGGTCTGGCAACTCGTGGCCGGTACGGTGGTGTTGGCGGTGCCGGCGGTTCGGAACCGCCGCTGGGAAGGGAGCCGGCACGGCGAGGACGGGCACCTCGGCGAGGACGGGCGCCACGGCGAGGGCGGGCGCCACGGCGAGGACGGGCGCCACGGCGACCGGGAAAGCGCGCCCTGACCCGTGCTGGTCCGACCTTTCCAGGATCCGCCGACCACCCGCCCCCGAACGGCTCCGGGGCGCACCCCCGGCCCCGGTGCGGCCCACCGCGTACCGTACCCGGCCGGCCCCGGAGGCCACCACCCGCCCCGGGGCCCCCACCCGCTAACCATACGCCGCCGCCCCCGGCGCGCTCCGCCGCCCCGGCCCCCCCCCCCCCCCCCCCGCGGGCGGGCGCCGCGGCCGGACCGGTCGTACCGTGGAGGGAGCGGGGGTGGACGGAGGAGGTTTGACCATGCCCGGTTCGCTCACCATCAGCCACCACGAGTCCGCGGCCACCCTGGACCGCACGGACGCCGAGCGGCTCGCCACCGTACTGGCGGAGCTGGCGTACCTGCTGGAGATCCCGGGGCCGAACCGGATCAACGACGCGCAGCTCACCCTGCTGTGCGAGGGCCGGGCGCCGGACCGCGCCGAGCTGTCGCACTGGTCCCGGGCGCTCGCGGCCGAGCTGAAGGGGCGGCGCTGACGGCCCGCTGCCCGCCGCAGCCGACGGCCCCGGTGCCCGCCGACGCCGGAGGCGCGGGGGCGGGCGGGCGCGGGGGGGCCCCCGCCGGGGGGGGGCCACCCCCGGGGCTCGCCGGCCCCCAACGGCCCCGCGCCCCCCGACCGCGACTCGGCGGATGTCGTTCATGG
>NZ_JBHWIJ010000206.1:11909-15724 GCF_042732255.1 Kitasatospora sp. NPDC059803
CGGGGGCGCGCGCGCGCGGCGGCGGCGCGGCGGCGGCGGGCGGGGGGGGGGGGGGGGGGGGGGGGGCGGGGGGGGCGGGGGGGGGGGGCGGGCGCCCCCCCCCCCCCCCCCGGTCCGGCGGAGGGTGGGGGCCCGAGCGTGCCGCAGTCCTGGTCGATGTCCTGGCTGACCGTGGAGACGCCGCTGCCCAGCGGCCCGATGCACATCGCCGTGACGCCGCTGGGCGTGGCGGCGGCCGGGTACGGCGGGCGGGACGGCGAACTGCCGCCGTGCACCGACGCGTCGAAGACCGCCGCCGTCCGGGACCGGATCGGCGCCTATCTGGCGGGCCGCAGCCGTGAGTTGGGCCTGCCGATCGACTGGAGCCTGAGCTCCGGCCCGCACCGCACCGTGCTGCGCACGCTCTGGCAGGAGGTGCCGTACGGCCGGACCGTCACCTACGGCGAACTGGCGTCCCTCAGCGGGGTGTTCGAGGACGTGGCCGAGCCCGGCCTGGCGGCGCGGACGGTCGGCCAGATGATGGCCGCCAATCCCGTCGCCCTGCTGGTGCCCTGCCACCGGGTGGTGGCGGCGGACGGGATCGGCGGCTTCGGCGGCGGCCGGGTGGGGATCGACGTGAAGCGCTGGCTGCTCACCCTGGAGGGCGTGCTGGAGCCGACGCTCGACTGGAACGGCCCGCTGTAGCACCGGGGTTGCCGTCGGCGCGGCCGCACCGAGTCCCGCAAGAGCCACGTGTGAGCCTCGCATGAGCCCCGCACGAGCCGCCCGCCGTCGGGTCCGGGCTACCGCTGCCGGACGAGGGAGACCGGGGCCGGCGCCCGGCGCGGCCGCACCGGCTGGATGCCGGAGACCAGCGTGTACTCGACGCCGTGCACGTCCGGATCCACCCCGGTGGGTTCCGGCTGTTCGCCGAGCGCCAGCCGGACGGCGTCCCAGGGCAGGTTGAGGCCGCACAGCCGCAGCTGGTGGAGCCCGGCGGCGGGCCGGGTGTTGACGTCGATCACCACCGGTCGCCCGGCCAGTTCGCGGAACTGGATGTTGGACAGGTACGCCATCCGGCTTGCCCCGACCAGGCGCCGGACCGGCTCCAGGTACCGCGGGTCGGCGGTGAAGCCGCGGCGGCGGCCCTCCTTGGTGCGGCCTACCACGGTGAGCGGGTGGCCGGCCCGGTCGGCGAGGCAGTCCACCGAGACCTCCGGCCCGTCCAGGTAGGGCATCACCAGCAGGTCGACGGGCTCGTCCCCCTCGTCCCCCGCGCCCGGTCCGGCGGACAGGGCGGCGGCCACCTGCTCGACCTGGACCCGGTGGTCCCAGCCGTGAAGCCGCCGTGGCCCGTACGGCTCCCGGGTGAGCACCCGGAAGCCCGTGCCGCCCGCGCCGGTGGTGGGTTTGAGGCAGGCGGTGTGCCCGGCGGCCTCGATCCGGCC
The DNA here is from genome assembly GCF_042732255.1 of Kitasatospora sp. NPDC059803. Lineage (NCBI taxonomy): Bacteria > Bacillati > Actinomycetota > Actinomycetes > Kitasatosporales > Streptomycetaceae > Kitasatospora > Kitasatospora sp. NPDC059803. The sequence goes on from NZ_JBHWIJ010000206.1 coordinate 13,337, forward strand.
GACGGCGTCGAGCAGTTCGTCGGCGGTGCGCACCCGCCACCAGGGCGGGGTGGGCAGTCCGGCGGCGGCGATCGCCCGGTAGCCGTCGGCCTTGCTGGTGTAGGTGGCGATGGCGGTGGCCGGAGGGCAGAGCAGGGTGGTGCCGATCGCCTCGAACTCCGGCCGGGCGAGGGCGATGGCGAGCTGGTGCAGCTGCGGGAGGAAGACGGTTATGGAGTGCCGGGCGCAGTAGTCGAGCGCGTAGCCGACGTAGGCGTCGGCGGGCAGGTCGGCGGGTTCCAGGGTGCCGTGGTCGGCGGCGGCGAGCACCGGGGAGTCGGGGTCGGCGTGGGTCGCGTGGACCGCCACCGGGCGAGGGGCGGTGCGGAGTTGTTCGATGAAGAAGACGTTCTCGGCGTAGGTGCGGTTGAGCCAGACACGGACGGGGGCTGTCAAGACTGCCTCCCAGGGCATGGGGTGACGAAGGGTCAGGGCTCGTGGTCGGCCGTGCTCGTCAACTGGCCTGGGGGCCCTGTGAGGTGGCACCTTAGCGGCCGGCTCCCCGGGCCTGGACGGGAGGGGTGCCGGGCGTGCGGGCGTCAAGGGGTGGCGACGGAGGGGGTGTCGATGGGGGAGGATGGGGGCCGGTATTCCCGATAAGTTCGAATAATTAATCGAACAGATATCGATCGGGTGATCCAGTCGTACTATTTGTTCGGTTATCCCGAACCACTCGAATGAGTGATTGCGGCATGCACCCGAATGGGCCCACCATGAAGCTGCAACATGAATGTGCAAGGCGACACTTCATCGGGCATGCGAAGGGCTCCCCCTATGTCGACCGAAACCAATGCCGGTGTTCCCGCGCCCAGCGCGCAACCGGAGATCCGGCAGCAGCAGAGTCTGAGCACGGCGGGTGCGCGGAACCTCGCCACGACCACCAAGTCCGCGCCGCAGATGCAGGGCATCAGCCCGCGCTGGCTGCTCAAGACGCTGCCCTGGGTGCAGGTGTCCGGCGGTACCTACCGGGTCAACCGCCGCCTGCGCCACTCGGTCGGCCGCGGTCGGGTGAGCTTCGTCAAGACCGGCTCCGAGGTGCGGATCGTCCCGCCGACGCTGGCCGAGGTGCCGGTGCTGCACGGCTTCCAGGACGAGGCCGTCCTGACGGAGCTGGCCGGGCGCTTCGTGCAGCGGGAGTTCGCCGCCGGCGACGTACTGGTCTCCGCCGGCGCGGCGATCAACGAGGTCTTCCTCATCGCGCACGGCAAGCTCGAACGGCTCGGCACCGGCAAGTACGGCGAGGAGACGGTGATCGGCACCCTCGCCGACGGCGACCACCTCGGCGACGAGGCCCTCCAGCAGGAGGAGGGCACCTGGCCGTACACCGTCCGGGCCGCCACCTCCGGCACCGTGATGGCGCTCTCCTGGCCCGCCTTCCAGGAGCTCCACGACCGCTCCGAGGCCCTGCAGCTGCAGGTCATCGAGTACCTGAACGGCTTCCAGCAGGCGCAGAACAAGCACGGCGAGGCCGCGATCGACCTCTCCGCCGGGCACCGGGGCGAGTACGAGCTGCCCGGCGCCTTCGTGGACTACGAGCTCAAGCCCCGCGAGTACGAGCTGAGCGTCGCGCAGACCATCCTCAAGGTGCACTCCCGCGTCGCCGACCTCTACAACCAGCCGATGAACCAGACCGAGCACCAGCTCCGGCTGACCATCGAGGCGCTGCGCGAGCGCCAGGAGCACGAGCTCGTCAACAACCCCGAGTTCGGCCTGCTGGAGAACGCCGCGTACGACCAGCGGATCCAGACCCACTCCGGCCCGCCCACCCCCGACGACATGGACGAGCTGCTCAGCCGCCGCCGCGGCACCAAGATGTTCCTCGCCCACCCCAAGGCCATCGCCGCCTTCGGCCGCGAGTGCAACAAGCGCGGCCTCGTCCCCGGCACGGTCGAGGTCGAGGGCAAGCACGTCACGGCCTGGCGCGGGGTGCCGGTCTTCCCGTGCAACAAGATCCCGGTCATCGGCGGGCACACCAGCTCGATCATGGCGCTGCGCGTCGGCGAGGACAACCAGGGCGTCGTCGGCCTGCACCAGACCGGAATTCCGGACGAGTACCAGCCGAGCCTTTCGGTGCGGTTCATGGGAATCGACGACAAGGCCGTCATTTCCTACCTGGTCAGCGCCTATTACTCCGCCGCGATTCTGGTCCCGGACGCGGTCGGCGTCCTGGAGAACGTGGACGTCGCGCAGCGCTAGGCCCTGTCCGGGCGAGTCTCAACCATTCCGGCCGGGCGCGCGATATCCGGGCACGCGCCCAGGCCCGGGCACCGGCCGACCGGAGCCGGTCGGAATTCCACGCCCCGGCGCCGGCGGCCCCCCACCCCCCCCCAGGCCCGGCGGCGCGCCCCG
>NZ_JBHWIJ010000207.1:0-10160 GCF_042732255.1 Kitasatospora sp. NPDC059803
CCCCGGCACCGCGCCCGCGGGGGCGGGGGGGGGGGGCGGGGGGGCGCGCGCCCCCCCCCCCCCCGACCGAGACACCCGGGCGGGCGGTGTCGCGCGGGGGGGGGCCGGCGGCCCCCCGGCCCGCCCCCCCCGTCCCGGGCGCCTGTTCAGACCTCCCGGCCGAGCCAGGCGGCCAGCCGGGTGTGCACGTCGGCGTCCGGGGCGACCGGCCGCACCTCGCCGAACGGGACCGCCCCGCCGCGGTGCTCGGCCGACAGGACGGCCTGGGCGACGGCCAGCGCGGCGTGCGCCAGCGCGTCGTCCAGCGGCTGCCGGGAGCCGAGCGCCCGGGAGATGTCCCAGGTGTGCGCGACCGTCTCCATCAGGTAGCCGCCGACCGCGATCCGGCCGGGCACCACGCCCCAGGGCGCGTGGGCCGGGCGGTCCAGCGCGGCGTCGTCCGCCCAGGCCGCGACGGCCCGGGCGCGGGCCCGGTCCAGCGCGCCCGGCCAGGCGTCGTCCGCCAGGTCCCCGGTGGCGGCGACGACGTCCTCGGCCCGGCCGCCCTCGCCCAGGTAAGCGAACCGGTGGATGCCGCCGACCACGTGGCTCAGCAGCTCCCGCAGCGCGAACGCGCTGCACGGGGTGGGCCGGTCGAGGGCGTCCGGGGTGATCTCGGCGAACAGCTTCTCCAACTGGCCGAGGGCGAGCAGGTACTGCGGGCGGGCGTCCTGGACGGAGTTCACGTGGAATCAGCTCCCTGGGGTGGTGCGGGCTTTCGGGCTCGAACGGCAATCTCCCAGTAAAACCTGACAACCGCCGTCAGGATTGCTGGGATTCTGCTGCCATGAAGGCCGACCGCCTGCTCTCCATCCTGCTCCTGCTCCAGACCCGAGGCCGGGTGCCCGCCACCGAACTGGCCGGGCGCCTGGAGGTGTCCGTCCGCACCATCTACCGCGACGTGGAGTCGCTCTCCGCCGCCGGCGTGCCGGTGTTCACCGAACGCGGCCGCCACGGCGGCATCAGCCTGCTGCCCGGCTACCGCACCGACGTCACCGGACTGACCGCGGACGAGGCCCGGGCGCTGTTCGTGCTCTCCGCCCAGGGCGCGCACAGCGACCTCGGGCTGGACGGCGCGCTCGGCTCGGCGCTGCGCAAGGTGATGGCCGCGCTGCCGGCCCCGCACCGCCCGGCCGCCGAGCGGATCACCGAGCGGATCCTGGTCGACCCGGCCCGCTGGCTGCAGAGCGGCCCGGCGGCCGGCGCCGCGGCCGGCCCCGAACTGGGCGAGCTGCAGTACGCGGTGTTCGCCGACCGGCGGCTGCGGCTGAGCTACCGGCACAGCGGCACGCCGGCGCCGGTGGAGTACACCGTGGACCCGTACGGGCTGGTGAGCAAGGCCGCGGTCTGGTACCTGGTGGCCGATCTGCACGGCGAGCCCCGGCTGTTCCGGGCCGACCGGGTGCTGGCCGCCGAGACCACCGACGAGGCGGTGCGCCGCCGCGCCGGGGTGGGGCTCGGGGACGCCTGGGCGGTGCTGCGCGAGCAGGTGGAGCGGCTGCCGAAGGAGCTGCCGGTCCGGGTGCGGGTGCGGCGCGGGCGGCTGGACATGTTCGTCCGCATCCACGGCGGCCGGGTCACCGCGCCGCCGCCGGAGGCGGGCGCCGGGCCGGCCGAGGAGTGGGTCGAGGTGGCGATGGTCTTCCCGGCGCCGGCGGCCGTCCGCGCGCTGCTCGCCTTCGGCGCGGACGTCGAGGTGCTGGCCCCGCTCGCGGCCCGCCGCGAGCTGGCCCGGGCGGCGGCGGACGCCCTGCGCCTGTACCAGGAGTAGGGCCAGCGGTAGGTCGGGCTCTAGGAGTTCGGGTCGGGGCGGACGACGTCCTGGTAGTGGCCGAGCGAGATCGCCGCGAAGTTGTGCAGGCTGTCGGTGCCCTCGGTGAAGTAGCCGTTGTGGCCGGCCGCGCGGGCCGAGGAGATCTGCTCGGCGCCGAAGCCGCCGGCGGTCGGGTCGGCGCCGTGGCCGAGGCCGCCGACCTCCAGGTACGGGACGTTGCCGATCCAGTCGGTGGGGTTGCGGGTGGCCCAGACGTGCACGCCGGTGCCCAGCTCGCTGGTGCTCTGCACGCCCATGCCGGGGCTGCCGAACACCATCAGGTCGGTGATCCCGGAGGTGTCGGAGGGCGAGGCGGCCGCGCGTGGGATCTCGGGGGCGGCGTTGCCGCAGACCACGGAGCCGTACGAGTGGCAGAGCAGGGCCGGGGGCGCGTCCGGCCGGGTGGTCTCCTTGAGCCCGGCGAGCAGCCGCTGCAGCCGGGGCGCGCCGACGTCGGCGAGCCGGGAGGTGACGGCGTCCGGGCCGAGGCCGGACGGGGTGACGTAGCCGGTCCAGGCGATCACCGCGGTGCGGGTGTTCGGCGCCTGCCGCTGCTCCTCGGTGTGCAGGGCGCGGGCCATGCCGGCCGGGGAGCGCAGCGGTTCGGGGGCCTGGTCGAAGTGGCCGAGGTCGGCGTCCGAGCCGGGGACGACGACGGAGATCCGCTCGGCGTCGGCGAGGTCGCCCCACACCTCGGTGATCAGGCCGCGGCCGCGCGGGTCGAAGGCGAGGATCTGCCGGTCGGGGCCGAGCAGGTGCTCGACGTCGTTGGCGCGGGAGACGGCCAGCTCGCGGGTGTCGGCGTCGAGCTTGTGGTCGGCGGCGCGGGCCCGGGCGCTGTCGCGTTCGGCGGCCAGCGCGATCTTGTTGGCGCGGTAGCGCAGGTCCAGCGGGGCGCCGTCGAAGTTGCCGACGACCAGCGGGTAGTCCCGGATCAGCCGGTCCAGCTCGGTGGGGGCGAGCGAGGCGAAGAACGCGGCGGCGGCGGCCGGGGTGGTGGTGGCCGGGTCGGGCAGGGTGCGGTCGAAGCTGTGGTCCTGGACCCAGGCGGCGCTGCCGGCCGGGGGTGTGGAGATCGCCAGCTGCTCGGTGGAGGCGGCCGCCTGGGCCGCCGCGGCGCCGGCGTCGGCGAGCACGGCACAGCCCGCGAACGCCCCGATCAGTACCCGCTTCCAGCGCCGACGGTTGCGCACCGCACCAACTCCCTTAGGGCCCGTCACCGTTTCTCGGGCGGTGCCCGGAGGTGCGATGAGACTGCCTGCTTCCCTGCGCAAGCGTAGGGTGCCCGGAGAGGTGACGCGCCCGCCCAAACTGTGGGATGGCTCACATGAACCGGCGGTGTCGTTTCAGCGTCACAGAGTGGCCCGCACGTCGAATTCGCGCACCATCCGCTTGGGCGCCGTGCGCCGCCAGGCCTCGACGACGAGGTCGCGCAGCTCCTCCGGATCGACCAGGTCCAGCTGGACGCTCACCCAGCCGTGCCGCCCGACGTACGGCGCGCTGGAGAACACCTCGGGTTCGGCGGCGAGCAGTTCGGCCTGGTCCTCGGGGGAGGCCTTGACGGTGACGGAACGGCCCTCGGGCGCGCCCATCGCGAAGATCCGGCCGCGGATCCGCAGGGTCTCGATGTCCCAGGTCGGCTCCTGTGCGGCCTCCGGCAGGGCGAGCGCCATCGCGCGGAACTCCTCGAACGTCACCATGCCCGCAGCGTAGGGCAGGGGACCGACAGCGCGCCCCCCGGTGCACGCGGGGCGCACCGGGGGGGCGGGTGGGGGCGGGTGGCCCGGGCCGGGCGGTTCAGAGCAGCGAGGACCAGGCGTCGCAGGAGCGGTCGCCGGAGACCAGCCGGTCCGGGTGGCCGCTGCCGTCGGCGATCGAGATCCGGCGGTAGCTCTGGCCGGAGAAGCACCAGAACTCGCTCCGGCCGCCGACCCGCTGGCAGTCCGGGACGGGCAGGAAGCAGTCCACCCGGCTCAGGCCGTTCAGCGAGCCCCACTGGGAGAGTTCGCGGTCGGTGCGCTCGCACACGTCGGTGTGCGCGGCGCCGTCGGCCACCGAGATCAGCCGGTAGCGCTGGCGGCCGCCGGTGGTGTGGAACGCCCAGTACCAGCTCTTGCCGCCGACCCGCTGCTGGTCGGGGACGGGCAGGAAGCAGTCCATCCGGTCGACGCCGCCCAGCGAGTTCCAGGCGCCGAGGTCGCGGTCCTGGCGCTCCACGGCGCTGGTCGTGGAGCCGCCGCCGCAGGTGATCGAGACGGCCCGGTACTGCTGGCGGCCGGCGGTGCTGTGGAACACCCAGTACCAGCTCTTGCCGTCCGGGTTCTGGAGGTCGGGCATCGGCAGGACGCAGTCGACCCGCCCGACGCCCTGCAGACACGTCCAGGCCGTCAGCCCGGTGTCGCCGTCGACCACGCGGTCGGTGTGGGCGGAGCCGTCGGCCACCGAGATCCGGCGGCACCGGTCGGCGTGGAACACCCAGTACTGGCTCTGGCCGCCCCTGCGCTGCTGGTCCGGGACGGCGAGGAACTCGTCGCAGGGGTACGCCTTGCCGGAGGCGGCCTGGCCGCCGCCGCCCTGCTGGGTCTGCCCGGTGGTCTGGCCGGTGGTCTGGCCGGACCCGCCGGTGAGCCGTCCGTCGCAGAGCGCCTTCAGGGTGCTGACGGACGGCATGAAGGCGTACACCGATCCGGTGGTCCGGACGAACTGCTGGAAGCTCAGCAGGGTGTGCTTGACCGTGCCGTCCGGATCCCGGCTCTCGAAGTCGACGTCCGGGGCCTCCTGGGTGACCGGGTCCTTGCCGGGCACCGGGTTGCGCTTGGGCGGGAAGTCCGGCTGGTCCATCCAGTCGGCCTGGATGAACTCGAACTGCCGGGCGATGTCCGCCTGGTAGCAGATGAACAGCAGGCCGCGCGGGTCGTCGGGGCCGCCCGGGCCCTCCGAGGCCGGGTCGAACGGCGAGCCGTACGGGGTGCCGCGGCGCATGATCCGACGGCCGTCGAGGGCGTTCGGGTCGAACGGCGGGTGGCTCGGGTCCTCCTGGAGGGCGGCGCGCGGGCTGGTCTTGCGCAGGTGCGACCAGAGCGGCGTGACCAGGCCCTCCAGGTCGTCCCGGAAATCGAAGTCGTTGTCGTTGGAGGAGGTCGGGTCGTTCGGGGTGTCCCGGTCCTGGTGCTTGCAGACCGGGGCGCCGGAGCGCCAGCGGCCGACCATCCGGGCGGCCAGCCACTCGGTGGTGGCGTTGTCCGGGACGGCCTTGGCGAGTCGCAGCTCCTGGAGCTTGACCGAGACCTGCGACCACCAGCCGGGGACGTCCTGGGCGAGCCGGCGGACCACCTGGAAGGAGCCGTTGCGCGTCCAGTCCGGGTACTGGTCCTTGGGGAAGCTGAACGGGTCGTTGTCCTCGCCGCAGATGAACTCGCCGGCCGGGATGATCCGGGTGCCCCGGTGGCCCTCGACCTCGTCCGGGTTGTTCGGGTCCGGCCGGTCGAAGAAGCGCACGCCGGGTTCGCTGATGCCGTCCTTGAAGCCGAAGTGCTCCTTGCCGCGGCGGCTGCCCAGCAGGGTCTGGGCGTTCTGCTGGTAGGCGATCAGGACCCGGGCCTCGGCGGCCGCGATGCGCTGGGCCTCGATGGCCGCCTGGAGGTCCTTCTCGCTGTCCGCGGAGATCTTCAGCAGCGCGTGGACCGGCTGGTTCCTGCCGTTGCCGAACAGCCAGTTCTCCGGGGAGTTGTCGCCGCTGTCGCCGAGTGCGCCGGCCCGCTGCGCCGAGCCCTCCTTGAACGCCTCCAGGCCGCTGCCGATCGGCGGGGCCTGCGCGAACGGGTCGGTGGCGGAGAGCATCCGCATGCCCTCGTAGGTGAAGCTGACGCCCAGCCAGGTGGCCGTCAGTGACTTGGGGTCGTCGCCGCCGGAGGCGCTCCTGGCCTCGCTGAACGCATCGTTGAACGTGGCGACCTGGCGGGTGGTGGCGATCTGCGGGACCAGCCGGCGCAGCCAGTCGCGGGCGCGCGCCGCGTCCTCGAACTTGAGGAACAGGACGCTGACGTTGTCCTTCCGGAAGCCGGCCAGGATGTCGCCCTGGATCTCGTCGCTCTGGCGCAGCCGCAGGTCGGTGGCCGTGGGGGTGCTCATGGGTGGGTCTTTCCTTCGCTGGGGGGCGGTTCGGGGATCAGGCCGAGGAGCTGAGCTGGACCCACTGCGCGACGCTGGGCACGCCCTGGTCGTTGAGCAGGAAGAGCATGTACCAGCCGGGCGGCGCGGCCTTGGCGTCCGGCGGGGCCTGGAACTCCAGCCGGTTGCCGGCCCGGCTGGTGAGCCGCAGCTCGATGTGGCGCTGGCTGGTGTTGACCGAGTGGGTCGAGGTGGTCGGCGCCAGCAGGACGGCCTTGGCGGCGAGCCCCGGGGTGGTGCTGGTGACGGTGAACTTCTTGTCGTAGCCGACCGGGGTGGTCGGCGCCCGGTCCAGCTGGGGCCGGTTGCCCTGGTTCAGGTAGGCGGGCTCGTAGATCTCGATGGTGCCGTTCATGGTGACGGGCCCCGTCGTGCCGGGGATGCCGCTCACCGTGCCGTTGACGTCCGGGTTGTTGGCGAGCTGCTGGAGCTCGTCGCCGGTCACCATCACGCGCCCGTCGGGCAGGACCACGGCGTTGGAGTGGTAGCCGCGCGGGAGCCGCTGGACCGGGCCGAGCTTCCAGTTGCCCTGGTCGTCGCGCAGTTCGACCTGGCGGTACTTGAGGTCGGCGTTGGGGTTGTACGGGCCGTTGCCGTAGTCGCGGATGTCGTACGCGCCGTTGACGGTCATCAGCCGGCCGTTGGGCAGCAGGAGGGTGTCGTCCTGGGTGCGGCCGAAGGCGCGGGACTTCTCGGCGGTCCAACTGCCGTTGGAGAAGCGCAGGGTGCTCGGGTTGTCGCGGTCGCCGCCGAGGATCAGGGCGGAGTCCGGGCCGTTGACGCCGCCGGGCAGCATGACGGCGGAGCCGTAGTTGCGCGGGCGGCCGTCCGGGCGGGCGGTGAGGTCGCTGCGGGACTCGGCGACCGGGTCGAACCTCCACTGCTCGGTGGGCTGGCGGCCGAAGCCGTAGACGTTGCCGTCGTTGAGCGAGAACAGGTGCGGGTAGTCCGTGGTGAACGGGGCGTCGGCCTTGAAGCGCTCCACCGGGGTGTTCTTCGGGGTGTCGTTCTTGCCCTGGGGGACGGGGAAGCCCTTGGCGGGGAAGCGTTCGACCACCGGGGTCGGGGTGCCGTGGCCGAGTTCGGACTGGCCGGACATGATCAGCTGCCGGCCGTCGGCGCCGGTCACCACCGAGGGGTACCAGCGGCCGACCGACATGTCGGGGTTGCGGGTCCAGGTCTCGGTCCACGGGTCGAAGATCAGTGACAGCTTGGCGCCGGTGCCGCCGTTGCCGCCGAGGTTCCCGCCGAAGACGCCGAGCATGCCGTTGGGCAGGAAGGAGTGGCCGGAGCAGAAGAACGGCACCGGGCGGGGCTCGTTGAGGCCGTCCGGCATGTCGGAGACCGGCGGGGTGACCTGTTTGAAGGCGTCCTTGCCGGTGCCCTTGGCCGGGTCCCAGAGGAAGGCCCGGCCGGCGTTCTCCTTGCCGGTGGTCTGGGTGGGGGCGGGTTCCTTCTCCGGGTTGGACTCGATCCGCTCGAAGGAGAACAGCAGCACCTTGCCGGTCGGCAGCAGCGCGACGTGGTCGCCGAAGTCGGGGGAGGAGAAGTACTCCTTGAACGTGCCGAACACCGCCGGGTCGAAGCCGGCGTTGGTGTTGGCCTGGGAGGCCGTCAGCGCGTTGTACCGGTTGGTGCGGGTGGTCTGCGGGTAGTCGCCGATGCCGCGGATGGCGGCGCGGGCCCGGGCGTGCTCCTCGGCGTGCTCGGGGCCGAGCGCGGCGACCTCGTCGTCCCGCATCTCGGCCATCACCCGGGGTGAGGCGATGTGCGGGGTGAGGTCGTTCTGGCCGGGGGTGGCCGGCCCGCCGTGGGCGGTGGCCGGGCCGACGGCGGCGAGCAGGGTGCCGGTGGTCACCGCGCAGACCACGGCGGTGGCCGACAGCCGGCGGCGGGCCCGGCGCCGTGGCTGCGGTGCGGACGGGGACATGGATCTCCTCGGGGAGGGGGTGGGTGGGGAGGGTGGCGAATGCGGACGGACGGGCCGTGGGCGGGCGCGGTCCAGCGATGGTCGCCGACCGTCACAGGAGATCACAGTGCGTGGTGGTTCGCATGCGGATGCATCCCGCTGCGGACCCCTGTGACGGGCGGCCCCGGAGTGGCCGTGGATCGGTCCCGGAACGGCCGAAGGGGCGCGGACCGATCGGTCCGCGCCCCTCCGGTGCCTCACTCTCCGGCGCAGGTCACACCATGCCCAGCGCGTACGCGGCGAACAGCGCCGCACCCGCCGCGGCCAGCGCCTTCCCGGCCCGGGAGAAGGCCGTCCACGGCCCGTCGAACCGCCGGGTGAACCACCCGATCGCCACCAGCACGGCCCCGAACAGCGGAAGCAGCGCCACCCGGACGGCCACCCAGCCGATCGAGTCCGGCGCGGTGGTCAGCCCCGGCACGGCGCCCAGTCCGGCCGCGCCGGGCACCGCCACCGCGAGCATCGCGCTCTGGTGCCAGCAGAAGATCGTCATCGCCGAGAGGTTGACCGCCACCACCGGCAGCCACAGCAGCGGACGGCGGGTCAGCAGCCGGCCCAGCCGATCCCGCAGCAGCACCGCGGCGCCGCACTGCGTCGCCGCCAGGGCCAGCACCAGCAGGGACGGCGGGTGCGAGTTGGTCCGCTCCATCCCGGGCACCCCGACCATGCTGGCCGGGTAGTGGAACGCCAGCAGCAGCGTGGCGAACAGCGCGCCGCCGCCGACCAGCAGCACCCGGGCCACCGGGCGGCCGAGCCGGCCCTGCGCCCACAGCACGCCCAGCTGGTAGCCGAACAGCCAGCCCGGCAGGATGTTCAACAGCCCGACCCAGGACGGCACCGCCTCCGCCCACGGCCCGTACCGCAGCAGGTCGACGGCGGCGACGGCGGCCACCAGGACGCCCGCCGACCAGCCGCCCAGCCGGCGCCCGGCCGCCACGCACAGCGGGGTGAGCGCGGTCAGCCCCAGGTAGACCGCGATGTACCAGAGCGGCTGCACCACCAGCGTCGCGCCGGTCCGCACGGTGTCCCCGGGGACGCCGAGCGCGGGCAGCAGCGCGATCAGCAGCGCCCAGACGGCCGTCACCCCCAGCACCGGGCGCAGCAGCCGCACCGACCGGCCGCGCAGCCAGCCCAGGTACGTCACGCCCTTGGCCCGGGCCCGCTCCAGCGACTGGACCGAGGAGTGGCCGCCGACCAGGAAGAACACCCCGAGCATCTGGAGCACCCAGCTGATCGGGGCGAGGCCGCCGAGCGAGGAGAGCGGGCTCGCGTTGTGCAGGGCGCCGTCGGCGGAGAGCGTGAAGCCGCCGAGCAGCCAGTGCCCGACCGGCACGGCGAGCAGGGCGAGGGCGCGCAGCCCGTCCAGGGCGCGGTCGCGGGTCTCGGGGGTGCGGGCGTCGACCTGGTGGGCGGCGCGGCGCAGGGCGGTCAGCGGGTGGGCCATGGCGGTGCTCCTTTCGGTGAGGCGGTCAGCGGTCAGCGGTCGAGGCCGAGGGCGATGGCGGCGAAGGCGGTGAGCGAGGCGGTGCCGGGGGCGAAGTAGCCGGCGTGGCCCTCGGATCCGGTGGCGGGCAGCGGGTGGGCGCCGAAGCCGGGGGCGGTCGGGTCGGCGCCGTGGCCGAGGCCGAGCACCGAGACGTAGGGGACCCGGCCGATCCAGTCGGAGTCGTTGCGGGCGGTGGCCCAGAGCGGGACGCGCGGGTCGAGGGCGGCGGCCGAGCCGACGCCCATCCCGGGCGAGCCGAGGACGACCACGCCGGAGGCCTGGTCGGGCCCGGGGCGGGCCAGCCCGCAGACCACCGAGCCGTAGCTGTGGCAGAACATCGTGGCCGGGGCCTGCGGGCGGGTGGTGACGGCGAGTCCGTCGAGCAGCCGGGTGAGCCGCGTGGCCCCGGCCCGGGCCAGGTCCTCGGTGGCGGCGCCCAGGCCGATCCCGACCGGGGTGGTGTAGCCGGTCCAGGCGATCACGGCGCTCTGCCGGTCGGTGGCCCGGTAGAGCGAGCGGGCCATGCCGGCGGGGGTGCCGTACGAGCCGGGGGAGCGGTCGAAGTTCTCCAGGTCGTTGTCCGAGCCGGGGACGACGACGGCGGTGTGGCGGGCGGTGGCGGGGGTGCCCCCAAACCCCCGCGCCCCCCCCCGCCCAGACGCGGGAGGGGCACAGGCTCCACC
>NZ_JBHWIJ010000207.1:10170-15611 GCF_042732255.1 Kitasatospora sp. NPDC059803
GGGGGCGGGTTCTTTGTCCCCCTGGTGTGGGCCGGCGCGGGGCCGCGCGGGGGGGGGGGGGGGGGGGGGGGGGGGGCCCCAAACGCCGCGGCCCCCCCCGCCGCGATCGCGCGGGTCGAAGACGAGGATCCGGCGGTCGCCGTCCAGCAGGGCGCGGTAGCGCTCGGCGCGGGTGCGGGCCTGCTCGTGGTCCTGCGGGGTGAGCGCCGGGTCGGTGGCCCGGGCGAGTTCGCGGCCGAGCTCCGCGGTGAGGGCCAGCGTGTTGGCCCGGTACCGGAGTTGGACCGGGGCGCCGTCCAGGTTGCCGACCACCAGCGGGTGCCGGACGGCCAGCGCGTCCTGCTGGGTGGGCGTCAACTCGGCGAAGAACGCGGCGACTTCGGCCGGGGTGGCGGTGGCCGGGTCGGGCGGGTGGAGGCCGAGCGCGGTGTCGGCCACCCAGGCTGCGCTGCCCGGCGGCGGGCCGGTGACGGCCTGTTGGGCGTCCGTGGAGAAGCCGCCGAGACCGAGCACCGCGGCCAGCATCACCGTACTGGCCGCGATGGCTCTCTTGACCCGAAACTTCCCCATGTCCGGCCCCTCCCTGATCCGTTCGACTTCGACGGAAAGGAAGGTAGAAATGCGACGGCCCCGCGGACGTCACACCGCGGGGCCAACTCCCGGGTGCTACCGGGGTACTACTCGGGGTATCGCTCGGGGTACCACGGGGGGTGTCTCCGGACCGGAGCCGTCGGGCTGGAGCCGCCGAGGGTCACCGGACCGGCGTCACTGGCCGGGCGTCACGAGGCCGGACTCGTAGGCGAGGACGACGGCCTGGGCGCGGTCGCGCAGGTCGAGCTTGGCGAGGATGCGCCCGATGTGGGTCTTGACGGTCTGCTCGGCCAGGACCAGCCGGCCGGCTATCTCCTGGTTGGACAGGCCGCGGGCGATCAGCTCCAGCACCTCGGTCTCACGCGGGGTGAGGCCGTTGAGCCGCAGTTTGGGGTCGCGCCGCCGGGCCGGCCGGTTGCGGGCGAAGTCCTCGATCAGCCGGCGGGTCACCGAGGGGGCGAGCAGCGCCTCGCCGGCCGAGACCACCCGGACCGCGGAGATCAGGTCGGCCGGCGGGGCGTCCTTGAGCAGGAAGCCGCTGGCCCCGGCGCGCAGCGCCTCGTACACGTAGTCGTCCACGTCGAAGGTGGTCAGCATCATCACCTTGGGCCGGTGCGCGCCGGGGACGGCGGGGTCGAGCAGTCGGCGGGCGGCCTCCAGGCCGTCCATGACGGGCATGCGGACGTCCATCAGCACCAGGTCCGGGTGGGTGCGGCCGCTCACCTCCAGGGCCTGCGCGCCGTCGGCCGCGTCCCCCACCACGTCGATGTCGCTCTGGGCGTTGAGCAGGGCGGCGAAGCCGGCCCGCACCATGGCCTGGTCGTCGACGATGATCACGCGGATGGTCATGCGGGCTTCTCCCGGGGGGTTTCGAGGGGCAGGACGGCGGCGACCTTGTAGCCGCCGTCCGGCATCGGGCCGGTCTCCAGCCTGCCACCGACCAGCCGGGCGCGTTCCCGCATTCCGATCAGCCCCTGTCCGGTGCCCTCCATGGAGGCCTCCAACGACTCGGTGTGCTGGGGCGGGGGCGTGTTCACCACGGTCAGCAGCAGGGTGGCGCCCTCGTCGACCAGGGATATCCGGGCCCGCGAGCCGGGCGCGTGGCGCACCACGTTGGCCAGCGCCTCCTGCACGATCCGGTACGCGGACAGGGCGACCGCCTTCGGCACCGCCTCGGCCAGCCCCGGATCCACCGTCAGTTCGGCCGGGACCCCGGCCCGTCCCACCGTCTCGATCAGCTGCGGCAGTTGCTCGATCCCGGGCTGCGGCACCTTCTCGGCGGCGGACTCCTCGCTGCGCAGCACGCCCAGCAGTCGGCGCATCTCGGTCAGCGACTCGCGGGCGGTGCCGGCGATGGCGGTGAACTCCTCGGTGGCCGCGTCCGGTACGCCGGTGATCCGGTACGGCGCGCTGGCCGCCTGCACGGCGATCACCGACATGTGGTGGGCGACCACGTCGTGCAGTTCCCTCGCGATCCGGGCGCGCTCCTCCAGCAGGGTGCGCCGCTCGCGTTCGGCCTCGCTGATGTGCTCCTGTTCGGCGAGCAGCCGGCGGGCCTCGGCGCGGTCCTGGACGGCCCAGCCGAGCAGCAGGGCGGCGCCGCCGAGGGCGACCAGCAGCATGGTGGTGCCGTCGTCGGCGTGCGGGAAGCCGAGCGTGGTGGTGAGGAGGGTGAGCAGGATCGTGGCGATCCAGACCGCGATCAGGGTGGCCCGGCTCTCCCGCAGCGCGAGCGCGATCAGCAGGAAGACGTACGCCAGGATCATCGGCGCCGTCCACGGCCAGGTGCCGCCGAGCTGGTGGTGCCGGGCGGTGATGGAGGCCGTGGTGACGAGGGTGGCCGCGCTGATCCACCAGGCGGCCAGCGGCCGGGTGATGGCGAGCAGCAGCGGCGCGGTCTGGGCGATGGTGAGCGCGCCGGCGATGGGCACGGCGACGCCGTAGAAGTCGACCAGGGCGACGATCCCGGTGGGGATCAGCGAGGCCTGCATGATCAGCGCGACGACGTACGGCAGTCGGCGCAGCCAGGCCCGGGGCGAGTCCCCGAGCAGCGGGGTGGACCCGCCGGTCGGGGTGGTGAGGTGGTGCCGGAGCGAGCGGAGCAGCCGGAGGGCCTGCGCGCGGACTTCGGTCGTGGTGATCGTCTTCATCGCGGGCCAGCCTAAGAGGGTGCCGACCGCCCGTCGTCGCACTGGGGTCGAACATCGGAGTGCTACCGGAGTAGGGGGTGCTACCCGGGTACTACTGCTCCCGGGACGGTTCCGGGGCCGGGAGCGGTGCCCGCGGTACTACTGCGGGCCCGTATTGCTGCGGGCTGGCACTACCGCGTGGCCGGTGCTACTGCGGGCCGGTGCGCCAGTGGCCGGCCAGGGCCGGGCCGAGCTGGTCGAAGTGGCGCTCGATGACGGCGACCATGCCCTCGGGCCCGGCGGGCTCCTGGTCGGGGGTCCAGGACAGGTGGGCGGCGCGCAGCACGCTGCCGAAGACGGCGGCGAGCACGGTGGGCCGCAGGTCCTCGGCCGGGTCGAGGCCCTCGCGTTCGGCGATTACCCGGACGACCACCCGTTCCTGCTCGGTGACCCGGCGCAGGTGGGTGGCGAGCAGGGTGGGGGTCTCCTCGATCATCCGCATCAGTTCGAGGGCGGTGGTGATCGAGCGGGGGCCGCTGCGGTGTTCGGCGCCGAGTTCGCGCCAGGACTGGACGATCGCGGCGCGCAGGGCCTGGAGCGGGGACTCGTGGGCCGGGCGGCGGCACAGGCACTCGATGAAGTAGTCCTCGGCGTCGGCCATCACGGCGAGCGCGACCTCGTCCTTGTTGGCGAAGTAGCGGAAGAAGGTGCGCTGGGAGACCTCGACGGCGGAGGCGATCTCGTCGACGGTGGTGCGGGCGAAGCCCTGGCCGAGGAAGAGCACGTGGGCGGCTTGGACGAGGGCGTCCCTGGTCTGCTGCTTCTTGCGCTCGCGCAGCCCTGGCAGCCGTTCGGGGGTGCCCGGGGCGGCGGTGGGGGTGGGGGTGCGAGCGGCCATGGCGGGGCCTTCCGAGCGCGTGCGGGTGGGGTGAGGAGCACAACCTTAGCGCTCTGACAAATGTCAGCCAGAGCCAGAAGTCAGTGTTTGCCGAATGTCAGTGGCTGACATAATCTGCCGGAAGTGGCGCTCGCCGACCGGGCACTCGTGGGGACGGGTGGGTCGCGGCGCCACGCCCACGTTCCGTTCTCTGCCACGCCCCCGGAGGGCCCCAGATGAGCCAGTCCGTCGTCAAGAACGCCAAGGCGGACGTCCCGCCGCAGCGCACGCCACCGGGCGGGGGAGGGCTCAAGGGGCACCCCTGGCTGACCCTGCTGACCGTCGCGGTCGGCGTGATGATGGTCGCCCTGGACGGCACGATCGTCGCCATCGCCAACCCCGTCATCCAGGCGGACCTGAAGGCCGCGCCCTCCGAGATCCAGTGGGTGACCAGCGGCTACCTGCTGGCCCTGGCGGTCTTCCTGATCACGGCCGGCAAGATCGGCGACCGGTTCGGCCACAAGAACACCTTCCTGGTCGGCGCCGTCGGCTTCGCCGCCACCTCGGCCGCGATCGGCTTCGCCGGCAACATCCAGACCGTGATCGCCTTCCGGGTGCTCCAGGGCCTGTTCGGCGCGCTGCTCCAGCCGGCCGCGCTCGGCCTGCTGCGCGGCGCCTTCCCGGCCGAGAAGCTCAACATGGCGATCGGCATCTGGGGCGGTGTGATCGGCGCCTCCACCGCGGCCGGCCCGATCGTCGGCGGCCTGCTGGTCGAGCACGTCAACTGGGAGTCGGTCTTCTTCATCAACATCCCGGTCGGCCTGATCGCGCTCGGCCTCGGCCTGTGGATCCTCAAGGACGTACGGGCCGAGAAGGCCGCCAAGTCCTTCGACCTGCCCGGGATCGCGCTGCTCTCGGTGGCGATGTTCGCGCTGGTCTTCGGCATCATCAAGGCCCCCGAGTGGGGCTGGGGCGACGCCCGCACGCTGCTGTTCCTGGGCGGCGCGGTGGTCCTGATGGTGCTCTTCGCGTTCTGGCAGGCCCGGGCGAAGGAGCCGCTGATCCCGCTCAGCCTGTTCCGTTCGGTGCCGCTGTCGGCGGGCACCCTGCTGATGGTGCTGATGGCCTTCGCGTTCTTCGGCGCGATCTTCTTCGTGACCTTCTACTTGCAGAACGTGCACGGGATGTCGCCGGTGTCCGCCGGCGTCCACCTGCTGCCGATGACCGGCATGATGATCATCGGTTCGCCGGTGGCGGGCATCGCGATCGGCAAGCTCGGCCCGCGGATCCCGATCGTGGCCGGCATGCTGATCACCACCACCGCGATGTTCGGCATGTCCACCCTGGACGCGGGCTCCGGCACCGGCGTGATGTCGCTCTGGTTCGTCCTGATGGGCCTCGGCATCAGCCCGGTCATGGTCGGCGCCACCGAGGTGATCGTCGGCAACGCCCCGCTGGAGCTGTCCGGTGTGGCCGGCGGCCTCCAGCAGGCCGCGATGCAGGTCGGCGGCAGCCTCGGCACCGCGGTGCTCGGCGCGCTGATGGCGGCCAAGGTCGGGGACGTGCTGCCCGGCAACTGGGCCAAGGCCGGCCTGCCGCCGGTCCAGGGCGCCGAGGCCGAGGGCCTCAAGCAGGCCGCGCAGCTCGGCATCGCCCCGCCGGCCCCGGCCGGCACCCCGCAGCAGGCGGTGGACGCGATGGCCGGCGCCGTGCACGACTCCTTCGTCAGCGGCATGTCGCTCGCCTTCGCGGTCGCCGCCGTGGTGGCCTTCGGCGCCGCCGTGCTCGGCCTGCTCACCCGCCGCGGCACCGTCGACGCGGGCCCGGCCGTCCACATCTGATCC
>NZ_JBHWIJ010000208.1:0-15595 GCF_042732255.1 Kitasatospora sp. NPDC059803
CCGATGGCCACCCCGGCCAGCGCCGCCGCGGCCGTCGCGGCGCCCGCGCGCAGCAGGCGGCGGGAGGCGGGGCGCGGGGCGGTGGGCGCGGCGGGATCGGTGGGCGCGGCGGCGGTCGGCGCGGCGGGCTCGGCGGCGAACTGCTGCTCGGAGACAGGCTGTTCGGCGGCGGCCGGGGCCGCCTCGGGGGCGGTCGGCGCCGGCGTGGCGGCCGGGGTCCCGGTCATGCTGTTGTCGGTCATACCAGCCGCTCCCATTGCTGCTTGGCGAGGTCCTTCACGACGTCGGGGTTCACCGGCTTGGGGTCGAAGACCTCGACCACCATCGCCACCGTGCCGCGCTGGGCCACGGCCTGGCCGTAGTAGTACCGATCGGCGCTGTCGGCCCAGTACCTGGGTGTCTCGTCCACCCGGTAGCCGCCGTTGGCGCCGTCGGCGAACGGCTTCAGGTTGCGGGTGGTGCCGACGGCGTGCGTGGCGGCTTCGTTGGCGCGGTCCGGCGCGTACTGGACCAGCGACACGCGGTACCTGGTGTCGCCCTTCTTCCAGTTCACCTCGGCCGCGCGCCGGAAGCCCCGGGAGTTCAGGTCCTTGAAGTCGCGGACCGCGCTGTCGCTGTGCTCGGCGAGCGCGCCGACCGACACCCAGCTCGGCTTGTCCGGGAATTCTCCCCAGGCGGCGCTGCCGTCCGGGGCACCGATCAGCAGCTTGAGCAGGTCGCCGTCGATGGCCAGCGGTTTGGGCTGCTGGGCGGCGAAGGCGGTCGGGTCGACCGCCGCGGCCGGGTAGGACGGGCGCGCGACCTGGACCGGCGGCAGCGGCGTCGGCGGGCGCTGGGCCTGGACGGCGTAGCCGACACCACCGCCGACCAGGGTGCCCAGCACCAGGCCGGACACCGCCAGCAGCACCGGGCGCGGGCGGCGCGGGGCACGGGGCGCCCGCTCGGGGCCGGCCGACAGGAGCTCGGGGCCCGGCGCGTCGGACGGCACTTCAGTGGCGAACTGCGGTGCAGCGAAAGGAAGTTCAGCGGAAGACGGTTCGGCGGGCATGGCGGCGGGCCGCGGCGGGGCGGCGGGCGCCGGCGCGGTGCCGGGCGGGGGCAGCGCGGGTTCGGTGGTCACGGGATGGCTCCAGAGGAGGGTGGGGAGGACGGCGTCGGGGCGGGCGGCGGCGCGGGTTCAACCGCGTTCAGCCGCGTTCAGCTGCGTTCAGCTGCGTTCAGCCGCCGGAGGCGAGCCACTCGCGCTGGCGCTTCATCAGCCCGCTCAGCAGCGCCTTGTCCGGTGTCCCCTTCACCTCGACGTCGATCGTGTACTGGACGTCGCCCTGGCTGGAGATGCCGGTCATCGAGCCGGTGTACGCCTGCTGCTTGGGCTTGTGCAGGTAGCCGTGGGCGTTCGGGTCGCCGTCGATGTCGATCGGGTCCTGCGACTTGAGGGTGTATCCCTGGACGAACTCGCGCGCCATCGAAGTGGAGCCGAAGCGCAGCAGGGTGACGGTGACCTCGGCCTTGCCGTCGGCCGTCCGGTACATCCGGGTGGCGCCCGACTGGTAGCCGTACGAGCCGAGGATGTCCATGATGCCGTCCTGCTTGCCGAACAGGTCGGCGACGTCGTCGTTGGTCATGGTCATCCCGTCCGCGGGCCCGTACGACTCGCCGCCGTCCGGGATCGGGAGCAGGAAGTAGCGCAGGTCGCCCTCGTGCTTGCCGCCGTTGACGGTCCCCTTGACGGTGCTGGCCGGTTTGGGGGTGGTCGGGGCGGCGGTGGGCGTCGGCACCGGTACCGGGGTGGCGGAGGGCGTCGGACTCGGGCTGGCGGTGGTGGTGGCCGGCGCGGGTGCGGCGGCGGCCGGGCGGGTGTCCGGCCTGCCGACGGCGACGGTCACCGCGGCGCTGGTCGCCGTGACGGCGAGCAGGCCGGCGGTGGCCAGTACGACGCCGACGGCGCGCGGCAGCCGGCGCGCGGCGGGTTCGGGTGCGACGGCGTGCTGCGGCGCGGCATCGGGCTGCGGTACGCAGGCGTGCTCCGGTACGGCGGGGTGCTGCGGCGCAGCGGGGTGCTGCGGTACGGCGGCCGGTTGCGGCGCAGAGTCGGGCTGCTCCGGAACGGCGGCTGTTTCGTTTTCGGGCGCGGACAAGGAACTCCCCCGGGAGAATGTGGGATCTCGCGCGCGGACTCCCTCGCAAACCGCTCCCCCGGCGGTTCTCCGGACCGTCCATCACGCGTCTCAGCAGGCATTATGAGAGACCGTTCGCACCGCTGCCAACAAAGTTAATCGCCGCACTCCGGTCCAATACTCGATGAATCGGACACGTCGTGATGTAACCGCAACAGGCGATCCGGGCACGGTACCGCGGTACCGTGCCCCTTCCGATGATCGGTCCGGGGTACCACGGATCGCGCCGGCGCCGCACCTAGCGTGGAGTGTGAGGGAGGCCGGGACGGTCCGGCCCCGGAGCGTAGGGGTGAGCGATGATCGAGGCGCACCAGCTGACGAAGCGGTACGGGGAGAAGACCGCCGTCGACCGGCTCGACTTCACGGTCAAGCCCGGCACGGTCACCGGCTTCCTCGGGCCCAACGGCGCCGGGAAGTCCACCACCATGCGGATGATCGTCGGACTGGACGCGCCCACCAGCGGCTCGGTGCGCGTCAACGGGCGCCGTTACGCGGCTCACGCGGCGCCGTTGCAGGAGGTCGGGGCGCTGCTGGAGGCCAAGTCGATCCACCCGGGGCGCTCCGCGTTCAACCACCTCATGGCCCAGGCGCACACCCACGGCATCCCGCGCTCGCGGGTGGAGGAGGTCGTCGAGCTGACCGGGCTGCAGTCGGTGGCCAGGAAGCGTGCCGGGGCGTTCTCGCTGGGCATGGGCCAGCGGCTGGGGATCGCGGCGGCGCTGCTGGGCGACCCGGCGACGGTGATGCTGGACGAGCCGGTCAACGGCCTCGACCCGGAGGGCGTGCTGTGGATCCGCAACCTCCTCACCTCGCTGGCCGCCGAGGGCCGCACCGTCTTCGTGTCCTCGCACCTGATGAGTGAGGTCGCGCTGGTCGCCGACCACCTGATCATCGTCGGGCGGGGCCGGCTGCTGGCCGACACCACCGTGCAGGACCTGGTCCGCCAGGCCGGCGGCGACGTGGTGAAGGTGGCCAGCGCCGATCCGGCCCGGCTGCGCACGGCGCTGGCCGGGCCCGGGGTGGAGGTCACCGGCCGTTCCGGCTCGGAGGAGCTCCTCGTCACCGGCCTGGCAGCGCGGGAGATCGGCCTGCGGGCCGCCGAGCAGGGCATCGCCCTGTTCGAACTCACCACCCGCACGGTCTCCCTGGAGGAGGCGTTCATGGAGCTGACCAGGGACGCCGTGGAGTACCACGGCACCACCACCGCGACCGGGCCCGCCGCCAGTGCGGGTGCCGGCGCCGAGTCCCCGAGGAGCGCGGCATGAGCACCATCGCACCGAACCAGACGTCCGCGGCCGCCGACCGGCGGCCCGCGCGCCCCGCCTACCGGGTGACGCCCGTGCGCGTGCTGCGCTCGGAGTGGGCCAAGCTGTGGTCGCTGCGCTCGACCTGGATCACGCTGGGCCTGGGCCTGCTGTTCCTGGTCGCCTTCGGGCTGATCGCCGCGTTCCAGTTCAAGTCGAGGATCACCTCGGGGCGCCCGATGGACCGGGGGGACTTCGCCGACGCCAGTGCCCTGAGCCTGTCGCTGTTCGGCACCAACTTCGCGCAGCTGGCGTTCGGCGTCCTGGGCGTGCTGGTCGCCGCGGGCGAGTACTCCACCGGCATGATCCGCTCCACCCTGGCCGCGGTGCCGCGCCGGCTGCCGGTGCTGTGGTCCAAGGCGGCGGTGTACGGCGTGGTGGTGCTGCTGCTCGGCACCGTCGGGGTGTTCGTCGCCTTCGCGGCCGACAGCGGCATCCTCTCCGGCACCCGCGCGGCGATGACGTTCTCCGACGCCGGCGTCCTGCGCGGCCTGCTGGGGGCCGGGCTCTACCTCGCCCTGGTGGGCGTGATCGGTGTCGCGCTGGGCGCGCTGCTGCGGTCGGTGGCGGGCGGCATCTCGGTGCTGGTGGCCTCGCTGATGCTGGTCCCCGGCCTGATCTCGCTGCTGCCCTCGTCCTGGCAGGACCACATCAGCCCCTACCTGCCCAGCCACGCGGGCGAGGCGATGTTCGCCCTGCACCACGACGCGACCACACTGTCGCCCGCCGCGGGGCTGGCGGTCTTCCTGCTGTGGACGGTGCTCGCCCTGGCGAGCGCGGCCGTGCGGCTGGTGCGCAGCGACGCCTGAGGGCTGGGAGACTGCGTGGACGTCCCGGTGCGGTGCCCGTTCGAGTCGGGTGCCGCACCGGGCGCGTTTCGTATCCGTTTCCGTTTCCGTATCCGTTTTCGTGTCCGTTTTCGTATCCGTTCCGGGATGAGGCTGGACGAAGGTGACGACCGTTGCGGATGAGCTGGACGAAGGTGACGCCGTGAGCGAGCACGACACCGCCGCGGGGGCGGGGGGCGACCCGCTGTCGGGGCACCCGGTGTTCGCGCGCCTGGCCCGGCTGGGGCAGCGGGCGCGGCAGGCGGACCGCGACCACCCGTGGGTGCTGGACACCGCGGTGGTGGCCGCGGTCTTCCTGCTGTTCTGCCTGCCGGACCTGCTGCCCTTCCACGACGGCGGGGAGCGGGCGCGCGAGCACCGGATCGTCTTCGCCCGCCCGCCGCTGGCGGCGATGCTGGCCTTGCAGGCGGGGCTGCTGCTGCCGCTGCTGTGGCGCCGGCGGCGACCGGCGGCGGCGTTCGCGGCGGTCGCGGCGGTGTTCGTCCTGCAGTGGTCGCTGGGGGTGGCGCTGCGCGCGGACGTCGCGCTGCTCGTCGCCCTCTACAGCCTGGCCCTGCACGGGAGCCTGCGGCACCTGGCGTGGGCGTGCACGGCGATGGCCGGCGCGTCGGCGCTGGTCGCGGTGGAGCTGTCCGGCGGGCTGCCGGTCGGGGACGCGCTGTTCTTCCTGTTCAGCGCGGCGACGGCGGCGGTGGCCGTCGGCATCGCGGTGCGCATCCGCCGGGCCCAGCTCGCCGGGCTGCGCGAGCGGGCGGCGCGGCTGGAGGTCGAGCGCGACCAGCGCAGCCGGCTGGCCACCGCCACCGAGCGCACCCGGGTGGCCCGGGAGATGCACGACATCATCGGCCACAACCTGTCCGTGATCATCACCCTGGCGGACGGCGGCGCGTACGCGACCGAGGCCTCCCCTGAGCGGGGCCGGGAGGCGCTGCTGCTGATCGGGGAGACCAGCCGCCAGGCGCTGGGCGAGCTGCGGCGCATGCTCGGCGTCCTGCGCGACCAGGGCGGCGAGCAGGGCCCCGAGTTCACGCCGCAGCCGGGCATCGCCGACCTCGACGGGCTGTGCGCGCGCATCCGGGCCGCCGGGCCGCAGGTCGTGTACACCGCGCGCGGCGAGGTGGGGCGGCTGGACCGCGGCGTGCAGCTGATGGCGTACCGCATCGTCCAGGAGGCGCTCACCAACACCCTCAAGCACGCCGGGCCCGACACCCGGGCGCACGTGACGCTGGCCGCCGAGGGCGGCCGGCTGCGGGTGCGGGTGCGGGACGGCGGTCCGCCCGGCGGGGCGGTGCGGGGCGGTGCGGCGGGCGAGGAGGGGCACGGTCTCACGGGCATGCGCGAACGCGCGGCCCTGTACGGGGGCACCGTCACCGCCGGGCCCGGGCCCGGGGCAGGATGGACCGTGGAGGCCGTCCTCGACCTCACCCCCGACGGGCCCGACGGACCCGGTTCCACCTCCGGTCCCGACCCCGACCCCGACCCGACAGGCGGCCTGACGTGACCACGGTCCTCATCGTCGACGACCAGCCGCTCCAGCGGTACGGCTTCCGGATGCTGCTGGAGAGCCAGCCCGGCACGGAGGTCGTCGGCGAGGCCGCGCACGGCGCCGAGGCCGTACGCCTGGCGGCCGACCTGCGGCCCGACGTCGTCCTGATGGACATCCGGATGCCCGGCATGGACGGCATCGAGGCCACCCGCCGCATCGTCGCCACCGGCGGGCGCTCGCGCATCCTCGTCCTGACCACCTTCGACCTCGACGAGTACGCCCACGCCGCGCTGCGCGCCGGCGCCAGCGGCTTCCTCCTCAAGGACGCCCGCCCGGAGGACCTCCTGGCCGGGATCCGCGCCGTCTCCGAGGGCGACGCCGTCGTCGCCCCCGCCATCACCCGGCGCCTCCTGGACGCCTACGCCCACCACCTGCCCGTGCGCCCGCCCGGCGCGGCCGCCGAGGACGACCCGCGGCTGAACGCCCTGACCGAGCGCGAGCGCGAGATCCTGGTCGCGGTCGGCCGGGGCTGGACCAACGGCGAGATCGCGCAGCGCCTGGTGCTCGCGGAGTCGACCGTCAAGACGCACGTCAGCCGGGTGCTGTCGAAGATCGGCGCCCGGGACCGGGTGCAGGCCGTGATCTTCGCCTACGACCGCGGCCTGAACCGGCCGAACCCGCCGGCCTGAGCCGTCCCCCTCCTGCCGCGGGGGGTACGGCGTCAGGGGCGCTTCTTCGGGGCGGCTTCGAGGTCGGTGGCGGCGGCGGCCAGGATGGCGCCGAAGACGTGGGCGATGACGGGCTTGCCGACCCTGCGGGCCAGGGCCGCGCCGACCAGGGGGACGGGGATCGCGAAGCCGGTCGCCCAGACGACCAGGGTGCCCTCGGGGACCTCCTCGAACGTCATCCGGCCGAACTCGTGCCGGGCCGGCGGGAAGCTGCGGTCGACGGTGTAGTCGAAGCCGTGCGGGGCGTTGTAGGCGGTGATCCGCTCGTTGAACCAGCCGATCAGCCAGGTGTGCAGCCGCACGGCGCCCACCCCGTAGGGCGCGCCCACCCCGGGCCGGGCCAGGCGCGCCCTGAGCACGAACGGGGAGCGGGTGTAGTTGGTGCTCGTGGCGCACCAGTCGAACACCTCGGCGATCGGCGCCGCGACGACCCGTCGCACGGTCACGGTTTCCATGGCTCGTCCCTCTCCTGCAGCGGGGAGCACGGGTGTCGGCCGCGCCCTGTTCACCGATGAAGACCGGACGCGGCCCGAAACCGTGACATCGGGCGGGGCGGGCCCGGGGGTGGCGATGCCGCCTGCCTACCGTTCGGCTTTGGGCGTGCGGGTCATGAGAGAGACAGGCTTACCGGCGGTTTCCCGGGTGGCGGGGCCTCAGGGCGGCACGCGTACGTCAGGCGTTGCCGAACTGTCCGGAACGGACGGCGGCGACGAAGCTCGACCAGGCGTCGGTCGGGAAGACCAGCGCGGGACCGTGGGGATCCTTGGAGTCACGGACCGGGACAGTGTGGACGACGTTCGCACCGACCTCGACGCAGTTCCCTCCCTGGGTACTGTAGGAACTCTTGTGCCAGGTGGCATTGCGATCATCCATGCTCAAAGCCCTTCCGCACGTTTCGAATGAACTCGATGCTCGCTGCTCGACGCAGCGCCTCGGCCTGGAGATGATCGTACTCACCGGCCCACTCAGCCAACGTCTCCGGATCGCGTTCGAGGTAGCCGCGCCGCTGCGTCTCGCCGTACCCCACGATGGCCCTGTTCGGCATGGTCAGCAACGTAATTGGATGCCCGAACGGGCGGTTCTCGCCTGCTGCGATAGGACACACCTGCACCAGGAAACGGGGACGTGAAGCGAGTGCTTCCAGGTGCCTGAGTTGCGCCACCATGACGTCCCGACCACCGATCGGCCGCCGTAGCGCCCCCTCGTCCATCACCACCTGGACGTGCGGCGCCGGATCTCGGGCGAGGGCCTGCTGTCGGAGCAGCACCTTCTCGATTCGTTCGTCGGCCTGCTGCTGAGTTGCGACCCCCCGCAGGACAGCCGCCTCCTGAAAAACTCGGCTGTACTCTGGCGTTTGGAGCAAACTCGGAACCAGGTTGATCTCGAACAGCCTCAGGGCGATGGCCTTCGCTTCATTGCGCAGGTACTCGTCGAAGCCTTCGAACAAGACCCGCCGACCGGACGTACTCCACTCCCTGAGGAACTGTTCTCCCAACTCGAACACTCGATCAAGTGCCGTTGAGATCTGTTGACTTGGTTTCCTTCGGCCGTGTTCGAGCGCGGAGATGTACGACGATGTACAGCCGATCAGCTCGGCAAGGTGTTCCTGAGTCCAGCCTCGCCGCTCGCGCGACGTGCGAAGCAGTACGCCGAACTCGGCGGCCGGGGATGTCGGGGGGTCAAGTTCCCGCTTGTTCAAGGCTGTTCGTCCTACCAATCTGACACCGTGGGACAAGTTGAACAGCTCCGCAGCCTAGAGGACAGTTGGCACCCCCGGTAGTCGTCGAACTACGGAACGGAGCCGCTGTCGTGGCGCTCAAAAGCACCCCCGTGCCCCCGAAGCCGCGATACCGCCCGCAGGTCGGCGAACTCGTCACGGACTTGAGGTCCGTTCCGCTCGGATCGGGTTCCCAAGCCCCCACCCCGGCCGTCCCGACCCCGGACAGGTCGAGCGACTGGGGTGGGATCGCACAACTCGGCCAACCGGCCGAGTTGTTGATCCTGTCAGCACCACCACGAAATGGAGGCGCAGTACAGATGACAACCGCACCGTGGGGTACCACCCGGATGGGGCCGTTCACGGCTACCGTCCCGGTCCCGCAGCACACGCCCGTCATCGACCCCGAGACGCAGATTGCGGTGATCGTGGACGAGCACGGGCGCACGGTCGAGTTGGGCGGGCACGGCACCAGCACGAGCGGCCTGACGCCCACCACGACCACGCCCGACGGAAAACCGGGCGGGCCGACCGACGCCGACAGCACCGAGTCCTACGACCAGGACCAGAGCAACGGCTGATGAACGACCGAAGCGGGTCGGTGCTGGTGCTGACCAATCCCCTTGACGTGACCGCGGATGCGGTACTGCGGGTGCTCGCCGAGCGCCGGGTTCCGGTGGTCCGGCTCGATCCCGGCGCCGACCTGCACACGGGTGCCTCGCTGATCGCCACGTACCGCACGGGCCAGCAGCGGGGCACCCTGCGCACGGCCAGCCGGGAGCTCGACCTCTCCGCCGTCCGGTCCGTCTGGGTGCGCCGGGCCTCACCCTACGAAGGGCCCTCCGAACTGGACGGCCAGGACCGCCGGTTCGCCGCCTCGCAATCCCTGTGGGGTGCGGGCGGCATCCTCGCCTCGCTCCCCGCCGCGCACTACGTGAACCACCCCTGGGCCAACCGTGCGGCCGAGCACAAGCCGGCACAACTGGCGGCCGCGCAGCGCTGCGGGTTCCCGGTCCCCGACACGGTGATCACGAACAGCGCGGACGAGGCGCGGGAGTTCGTGGCGGCCCAGGCCGCCGGGGCGGTGTACAAGCCGTTGTGGAACATCCCCTACTCGGTCGGCGGGCAGCCTCACGCCGTGTGGGTGCGCGAGGTCGATCCGGCCGACATCACCGACGCCGTGTCCGCCTGCCCGCACCTCTTCCAGGCGAAGGTGCCGAAGCTGTTCGACGCAAGGGTGACGGCCGTCGGCAACCGCCTGTTCGGCGTCCGGGTCGACAGCCCCGACCTTGACTGGCGGCGCCGTCAGGACCGGATGACGTGCACCCCGATCGGCGTACCCGAGCCGGTCGCACGTTCGGTCGCCGCCTACCTCGGAGAACTTCGTCTGGTCTACGGCGCGTTCGACTTCGCCGTGGCCGCCTCGGGCGACTGGTACTTCCTTGAATGCAACCCGAACGGCCAGTGGGCATGGCAGCCGGCCGAGACCACCGAGGCGATTGCCCGCGCCCTCGCCGACCAGCTACAGAAAGGCCGTGACGCATGAGCACGCCGGCTGAACTCCGCACCGCTCTGGCCGACAGGCTCGCCGAGGACGGCACGCTGACCGAACGCGAGTGGGACAGCGCGGCGAGGGCCGTTCCGCGAGAGCTCTTCGTCGGAACCTACTTCGCTCCGGTCGCCGGCAGCGTTCCGACCAGCTACCGACCCGTCCGTCAGGGCGAGCCCGGGTGGCTGGCGGGGATCTACGACGACCAGACGCTGGTGACCCAACTCGACGGCCGCATCGGGCCCGAGGACACCGCCGGGGAGACCGTGACAGGTATCCCGTCATCGTCGTCCACCCTCCCGTCCGTCGTACTGCGCATGTGGCAGCAGCTGGGCGCCGAGGCCGGGCACCGGGTATTGGAGATCGGTACGGGTACCGGGTACTCGACCGCCCTCGGCGCGCACCGCCTCGGGGACGCCGGCCTCACCAGCATCGAGTACGACCCCGCAGTCGGCGCGGCAGCGGCGGCGGCGATCAGGACTGCGGGATTCTCCCCCCGGCTGATCATCGGTGACGGGCTGCGCGGCGACCCGGACGGCGGGCAGTACGACCGGCTCATCGCCACCTGTTCTGTCCGGTACGTCCCTCTCTCCTGGCTCCACCAGGTCAAGCCCGGCGGTCGGATCCTGGTCACCCTCTCCGGGTGGAGCTACGCGAACGCCCTCGTGCTGCTCGACGTGACCGGACCTGGCGAGGCCACTGGCCGGTTCCTGACCGGCCAAACCGGTTTCATGATCGCCCGCACCCACGACCGACCGCCCCGCCCGACGCTGGACCTCCTGCCCGGCAAGGAGCGTCCGACCCGCATCGACCCGGCGAAGCTGGACAGTTGGACGGGCGCTTGGGTGGCCCAGCTTGCCGCACCCGGGGCAATCCGCATGGGTGTGGGGGCTCAACAGATCCTCTGGGACCTGGCCACCGGATCGCAGGCCCGGACGGCGCCCGACCCCACCGGCGGGTGGACCGTGACCCAGCGCGGGCCCGTCTCCCTGTGGGACCAGGTCGAGCAGACGGTTGAGACCTGGCAGGCGGCCGGTGAGCCGCACCAGGACCGCTTCGGGATCACCGTGTCGGCGGCCGGACAGCGGGTCTGGCTCGGCACCGAGGACGGGCCCGGATGGGATCTGCCCGTATAGGCCTGGCTCAGCCCCGCACCGAGCCGTGTCGTTCCGTCATCAATCCGTCATGGAATCCTCCCGTCCTGCGAGGGGAACGGCCCCTCGCCGACGGACCGGCCCATCCCGCTGCCGACGCCCTTGCCGGCGTCACCACCTACCCCGCGACCGCCCGCATCACTTCCGCCGAACTCATCGTCCTCGGCCGTGACCGGCGGATGTACGAGTGGGAGACCGCCGCCCGCGTGCCGCTCGGCTGACAAAGGGAGCATGCGGGCGCGGGCCGAAACCGCGACATCGGGCGGGGGCGTCCCCGGGTGCGACGATGCCGCCTGCCTACCGTTCGGCCTTGGGCGTGCGGGCCATGAGCAGGTCGACGGCGCGGTCGGTGGTGACGGTGCCGTCGAGGATGGCGACGACGAGTGCGGTGATGGGCATCTCGACGTGGTGTCGTCGGGCGAGGTCGAGGACGGCGTAGGCGGACTTGGCTCCTTCGGCGGTCTGGCCGGTGGCGGTGGCGGCCTGGTCGATGGTCAGGCCGCGGGCGAGGTGTTCGCCGAAGGTGCGGTTGCGGGAGAGCGGGGAGAGGCAGGTCGCGGTGAGGTCGCCGAGGCCGGCCAAGCCGGCGAAGGTCGCGGGGTCGGCGCCGAGCGCGGTTCCCAGGCGGGCGGTTTCGGCGAGTCCGCGGGTCAGGAGGGTGGCCTTGGCGTTGTCGCCGAGACCGAGTCCGGCGGCCAGGCCGACGGCGAGCGCGATGACGTTCTTGACCGCGCCGCCGAGTTCGCAGCCGATGACGTCGGTGTGGGTGTAGGGGCGGAAGTACGGTGTACGGCAGGCCACTTGGAGCCGGCGGGCCGCGTCGTGGTCGGTGCAGGCGATGACGCTGGCGGCGGGCTGGCGGGCGGCGATCTCGCGGGCCAGGTTCGGGCCGGACAGGACGGCGACACGGGCGGGGTCGAGGGCGGCACCCTGGGCGATGACCTCGCTCATGCGCCGGCCGGTGCCGAGCTCGATGCCCTTCATGAGACTGACGACCAGGGTGTCCGGCTCGATCAGGGGCGCCCACGCGGCCAGGTTGGCCCGCAGGGTCTGGGAGGGGATGGACAGGACGGCGACGTCGGCTCCGGCCAGGGCGACGTCGGCTCCGGTGGTGGCCTTCACCGTGCCGGGCAGCGTGACGCCGGGCAGGTAGCCGGGGTTGACTCCCCGGGTGTTGATGCCGTCGGCGACCTCGGGGCGGCGCGCGTGCAGGACGACGTCGCATCCGGCGTCGGCGAGAACCAGCGCGAAGGCGGTCCCCCACGATCCTGCCGACAGTACGGCGACCCGGGTCATCCTCTACCTCCGCGTGCTGGTGGGGAGCTGAGGGGCAGCCTACTGGCGCCTTGGGGGCTGAGGCGCCGGTCAGCGGCGGCGCAGGGTGAGCGCGACGGCGCGGCGCCCGTCCAGAGTGGGGAGCATGCGGGAGGCCTCGGCGAGCATGGTGTCGGCCTGGTCGTCGCCGAGTTCGCGTCGCAGGTCGTCGGCGTGGGCGAGCCACAGGTGGTAGAGGCGGCACCAGAAGCGCGGCTCGTGGGGGCGCTCGTCGACGTGCTCGGTGTCGAAACCGGCGCTCTCGACCTGGCCGCGCCAGCGGGTGCCGGCGGTACGGCTGATGGCACGGGTGATCACCGCCCGGGCGCCGGGGCGCAGGATGCGGTGGATCTCATGGAGGGCGTCGCCGCGGTCACCGGCGGGGCCGAGGGCGTCCACACACACCAGGGCGTCGGCGTGGGCGGCGGGCAGGCTGGTGGAGCGGACGGTGCCGACGCGGAAGGCGGCGCAGCCGTCGGGGACGAAGGCCGCCGAGCGGGCGGTGGCAAGGCGGGTGGCCACCGGGGAGATGTCGACGCCGATGAGGCGGGCGCCGGTGGCGCGGGCGAGCCAGAGGCCGGTGCCGCCGGTGCCGCAGCCGAGGTCGACCAGCAGTTGGCCGGACTGGAGGGTGAGTCGCTGGGTCATCAGGTGGAGCAGGGGCAGGTCGAGGCTGCTGGAGGGAGCGGCGTCGTCGGGGTGGTTCGTGTCGGCGGCCTGGGCGTAGAGGTCGTGGACGAGTGTGGTGCGGGAGCGGGCGAGGTGGTAGGCGTCATAGGCGGCGCCGAGCCGGCGTTCGACGGCGGTCAGGGCGGTGGTGGTCATCGGGTGAGAGACCTCGTGGTGCGGGAGTGGGTTCCGGGGCAGACGACCTGCAGGACGGTGACCGGCTCGTCGGGGGCGGAGAGGGTGGCGGCGATCGGGGGGTAGCCGGTGGCGAGTTCGATGCGGGCGGCCAGGGCGTGGGTCTGGGCGTCGAGGGCGGTACGGGGTGGGGTGCGGTCGAAGGGCACGGTCGCCGTGGTCCACGGGGTCAGACCGGCCGGGGCCGGAGGCCGGGCGGGTTGGAGCACGAAGGCGGGGTCGTCGGAGGGCAGGTCGCAGCGGGTTCCGGCGATCGAGGTGAGGCGGGACTGCGCGGCCTCGGTGATGGCCCGGGACAGGGCGATGTGGGGGTCGGCATGGCAGCCGGCCCCGCCGAAGAAGCGCGGGTACTCCTCGGACCAGATGAGCGCGCGGCAGACGGGCAGCCGGTAGGCGTTGGTGACGGTGTGCAACTCGATGACGGCCCTGGCCTGGTGGAGGCGCTCCAGCAGGGATCGGCAGTACGGGTCGGTGACAGTGTTCGGGTCGACCGGGATGCGGCGGCGGCCGTCCTCCAGGTCGTCGGCGTGCAGGGCGTCTCGTTCGACCACCTCGTACATGGCGTGCAGGGCCGCCTCCGCCCAGGTGTTGCCGGCGGCCAGACCGGTACTGGTGGCACGCAGGACCTGGACGCTCAGCGGGTCGTAGGGGGTGCGGCGCAGCAGGTCGGCGGGCAGCAGGACCGGGTCGCCGTCGGCGACGGTGCGGGCGGCCACCCAGTCGAGCGGCAGGTGTTCGAGGACGTCGTGGTGGACGCGCAGGGGCAGGGCGGACATCGGGTAGGGCGCGCGGGCGTCGGCGGCGCTCGTGTGCAGGACGACGTCGCGGGGCTGCTCGGCGTGCCAGAGTTCGACGGCCTCCATGGTGGCGGACAGCCAGGCGAGCAGGTCGGTGGCGCCCTTGCCCTGGGAGGCGGCCAGGGTCCGGGCGGCGGGGCGGATCGCGGTGGCCACCGGCAGGCCCAGGCAGTCCAGGCCGGTCAGCCGCGCCACCCGGGTGATGCCGTAGCGGGCGAGTCGCGGTGCCAGGAGGCGGTGGGTGTGCTCGGGTTCGCGGGCGCGGACCGTGCCGTCGAGCACGACCAGGGCGTCGGCACTCATCGCGCACCGCCCGCGGCGAGCCGGTGCTCCTGCAGGAAGCCCAGCATGAACAGCTTCATCTCCTCGATGGCGTGGTCGGGTCCGCGCAGTCCCCGGGCAGCGGCCGTAGCGGGCAGACCGTCGGCGCTGGTGCGCCACAGCCGCAGCAGGACCGTGCGGGCCGCCGCGTGCGGGACGGTCTCGGGGGCGTAGTGGGGTGCGGCGAGGTAGTTGGCGCCGAGGTAGTGGTCGACGGCGGCCCGGTCGGCGGCGCTCTCGCGGGTCAGCAGCACCGCGACGCCGTCCGCGTCGGCCAGGTCGACCCGAGGCCGCAGCGCCAGGTGCGGAGGCAGGGCGTCGGGCAGGCCGAGCCGGGCCGCGTGCCCGGCGAGCGGCAGTCCGCCCTGGCGGCGGCAGAGGTGGTCCAGGTAGGCGGACCACACGGCCGGGAAGTGCGGGTCGAAGACCTGCTGGTAGGCGACCCTGGCCGCGAGCGTCGGCCGCCCGGGGGTGAAGCGGTCGGCCCAGCGGTGGTGGTACGGGCTGTCCCAGTCCGCGGGCGCCGGGCGTCGGGTGTCGCCGCCTGCGGCCGTCCCGGCGAGCGCGGCCCGGACGGCCGCCAGCGCGTCGGCGCGCTTGAGGTCCCCGAAGCTGCGGGATGCCCGGCGCTGGTCGCGCAGCCACGGGCCGAAGGCGGGCGCGCCCTCGCGGCGGGCGACGGCCTGCAGGGCGCCGAGTGTGCGTTGGGCGTAGTACACCCCGGCGAAGGCCGTCAGCAGCGCGGTGGCCTTCGCCGGGGTGACCACACCCTCGGCGCGGGCGAACACCATGACGTGCCTCAGGTTGACGAGCGGCCAGGTCAGGGCGCGGTGCGTGCCGTCCGCGACGTGGGCGACGGCGACCTCGTCGTCGCCGCTGATCACGCCGTCGGCGTACCAGTCGAAGATCCGACCGATGCCGAGCATCCCGTAGGGCTCCAGCTCGGCGGCGCGCAGGGCGCCGATGCTCGCGGCGCCGATGACGCGCACGCCCCGGCCGAGGGCGGCCAGGATTTCTTTGTGCCGAAGGGCCGGGGCGTGGTGGTAGAGGCCGTCGATCAGGACGGTGGTGTCGCCGGGGGCGATCTCGGTTCGGTAGAGGTCGCCGTGGCGTGCCGGTGGGTGGAGGCACACGGTGGAGGCGGCGAGCACAGGCTCGTCCGGGGCGAGGGTCGGGCCGGTGAAGACGTGGGTGATCAAGAGGCTCCTCCGGGCTGTGCGGGGACGGGTGGGGCCGGGGGGGGGGCGCCCGGGGGGGGGGGCACCCCCCCCCCCCGGGGGCGGGCGGGGGTGAGATTAAACGAGTCGGCGGACGACGCAAAGGTGGGTGGGTGGGT
>NZ_JBHWIJ010000209.1:0-8072 GCF_042732255.1 Kitasatospora sp. NPDC059803
TGGGTGGGGGGGGGGGGGGGGGGGGGGGGGGGGGCCGCCGGGGGGGGGGGGGGGGGCCCGCGGGGGTCCCGCGCGCGCGGGTGGCGGGGTGGCGGCGGGCCCGGACGGCCGACGGCGACTACTTGGCGAAGCCCGGCAGCAGCTTGGCGTAGTCGGTGGCGACGGTGTTCAGCGCGTCCTGGGTGCCGGTGCCCTGGACGGCCTTGCCCAGGTTGGTGCCGAGCGAGGAGAACAGCGAGCTGTACTCGGGCAGTTCGGGGCGCGGCTTGGCGCTGCCGAGGACGGCCTGGAATCCGGCGATGCCGGGGTCGGCCTTGACGTCGGCGGTGAAGGCGTCGGAGCGGGTCGGCAGGGTGGAGTTCTTCTGCGCGATGAAGGCCTGGCTCTCCGCCGAGGTCATGAAGGCGGCGAACTTCTCGGCGGCGGCCTTGTGGGCCTGGTCGGCACCGGCGTAGACGGAGATGTTGTGCCCGCCGGTGGGCGCACCGGACTTGCCGCTGGAGCCCGCCGGGACGGGCGCGATGCCGAGGTTGCTCTTGTCGGCGAACGCGGCGCCCTTGTAGATGTTGGTGATCTCCCACGGGCCCTGGACGATGGCCGCGACCTTGCCGTTGTTGAAGGCGTCCATCATGTGCGCGTAGGCGTCGGTGGTGACGTCGGCCTTGGCCATGCCGGGCGCGGTGAACATCGTCTTGTAGGTCTCGATGGCCTTGACGGCCTCCGGCGAGGTGACGGTGATCTTCTTGCCGGCGGCGTCGACGGTGTCGGTGCCCTCGCCGAACAGGAACGGCATCGCGTAGTAGCCGTCCGCGGCCTTCAGCCAGAAGCCGTCGACACCGGCCTTGTCCTTGAGCGCGGCGGCGTCGGTCTTCAGCTCGTCCCAGGTCTTGGGGGCGGCGGTGATGCCGGCCTTGGCGAACAGCTCCTTGTTGTAGAGCAGGCCCAGGGTGTCGGTGACCAGCGGCACGCCGTACAGCTTGCCGTCGAACTTGGCCTGCTGGATCAGGCTGGGCTGGAAGGCGGAGGTGTCGGCGACGGCCGGGGTGCCGTCGAGCGGCTCCAGGTAGCCGGCCTTGGCGAAGGCGGCGGTCCAGCCGACCTCGGAGCGGAACACGTCCGGAGCGCCCTTGGCCCCCATGGCGGTCTGGAGCTTGTTCTGCGCCTGGTCGAACGGGACGTTGACGAAGTCGACCTTGACGTTCGGGTTGGCGGCCTCGAACTTCTTGACCAGCTCCTGGTAGTTCGGCGCCTCGTTGGTGGCGTTCGAGGTGTCCCAGTAGGTGAGGGTGACCGGCCCGTCGGCCTTGCCGTTTGAGCTGGAGCCGCTGCTGCCACAGGCAGCCATCGAGACCGCGAGGGCCACAACGAGGGCAGAGGCCGCGATGCCACGCCGCATGAGAACTCCTTGGGAGGGTGGGGGTGCCCGAGATCTTCGGAGACAGGCGCATAATGGCTGCCTCGTGCCGACTGCACCGTTGCTGCCGTCGGGCTCGGAAGGAAGTTAACAGCGGTGCAATAGCGACGGAAAGTCCTTGCAGCAAGTTTCTGCAAGAAACAGCGATCGTTACGCCCACGTGTCCTGGACGTAGCCGCACGGTAGTTGACAGTGCGACCAAATGTCCGGGTTCGCCCGCTTCGAGCCGGTACCGGATGGCCGAGAGCACCACCATCCCTGGCCGAAAACCGCTTGCAGCAGACTGAACGCATGCGTATCAGAGCCGCCATGAGGGACGAACTGCCGCTGCTGTGCGAACTGGAGCGGGCCGCCGGGGCCCCCTTCGCCGCGATCGGCATGCCGGAGATCGCCGACGACGAACCACCGGCCCCGCACGAGCTGGCCCACTACCTGGACGCGGGCATCGCCCTGGTCGCCGTCCCCGACGCGACCGACCTGCCCCACGGAACCGACCTGCCCCAGCAACCCGGTCCTGGTCCCGGTCCGATCGCCGGCTACCTGCTCGCCGAGCCGGTGGACGGCGCCCTGCACATCGAGCAGGTGTCGGTCCACCCCGACCACGCCCGCCGGGGCATCGGCCGGGCGCTGATCGAACACCTCGCGGCCGGCACCGACGCCCCCGCGCTCACCCTCACCACCTTCGCCGACGTCCCCTGGAACGCCCCCTACTACGCCCGCTGCGGCTTCCGCCCGCTCGCCGACCACGAGCTCACCCCGGGCCTGCGGGAGATCCGCCGCAAGGAGGCCGAGCACGGTCTCGACCGCTGGCCCCGGCTCTGCATGCGCCGGGACCTCGCACGGGACCTCGCGCGGGACCTCCAGCAGGACCTCACGCAAAACCTCACCCCGGACGTGCCCGGAGCGCTCAGCTGACGCCCAGCCGCAGCACGGTGGTCGAGCGGAACTCCTCCCCCGGCCGCAGCACGGTGCTCGGGAACGCCGGGTGGTTCGGGGAGTCCGGGAAGTGCTGGGTCTCCAGCGCGATCCCGGCGAACGGCCCGTACGGGACACCGCTCGCGCCGGTGACCGCCCCCTGGAACTTGTTGGCCGTGTAGACCTGGACGCCCGGCTCGGTGGTCAGCACCTCCAGGGTGCGCCCGCTGACCGGGTCCTCCAGCAGCGCCGCCCGGGCCGGGCCGCCGTCGGCCGGCCGGGCCCGGAGCACCCAGTTGTGGTCGTAGCCGCCGGGCCCGGCCAGCTGCGGGTGGTCGTCGTGCACCGACTTGCCGATCGGCGTGGCCACCGTGAAGTCGAACGGCGTGCCGGCCACCGGCTCGGTCCGCCCGTACGGGATCTGCCGCTCGTCGGCCGGGGTGTAGGCGTCGGCGTCGAGGGTGAGCAGGTGACCGAGGACGTCGCCGTTCCCTTCACCCGCAAGGTTGAAGTACGCGTGGTTGGTCAGGTTGACCACGGTCGGCTTGCTGGTGACGGCGCGGTAGGCGATCACCAGCTCGCCGGCCGGGTCCAGGGTGTAGGAGACGGTGATGTCCAGCGCACCGGGGAAGCCCTGGTCGCCGTCCGGGCTGTGCAACCGCAGCCGCACCCCGCCCTCGATCCGCTCGGCCTCCCAGATCCGCTGCGCGAAGCCGTCCGGCCCGCCGTGGATGGTGATGCCGCCGCCGGTCGGGGCGAGCGGGTGCTCCTCGCCGTCGATGGTGACCCTGGAACCGTCGATCCGGTTGGCGTACCGGCCGACCACGGTGCCGTAGTGCCGGGCCGGGCCGAGGATCTGCGTCAGCTGGTCGGTGGAGAGCAGCAGTTGGGCGGGGCGCCCGGCGCGGTCCGGGCCGGTGAGGGTGTGCAGGGTGGCGCCGAGGGTGAGCACGCTCGCCTCGTACGGGCCGGCGGAGAGCGTCCAACGCTCGATCGCGGCACCCGCGCCCGAGGGGTCGAGGGGTTCGTGCCGCACGCTGGTGGCCTCGCTCGCCATGGCCTGCTCCTCACTGGCGGTCGCGGGGTGCCGTGACCGCCCCGGTTCCGGGTCCGTCCAGGGGGTCGCCGCGGCGCCCCCACGTCTGCGTCAGCCTAGGGCGTGTCTGACAATTCGCGCCCGGCGGGAATCGTCAGACACGCCCGGTCGACGGCGACCGCCCCGGGAGCGCTCCCGTGCCTCCGCGCGCCGCCCGGGCACCCGCCGCCCACGCCTCCCTGCCAACGCGGGCTACGCCTCCTCGGGCTCCGCCCCCGGCCGGGCGGCCCCGCGCGGCTGCGTCGGCAGCCCGAGGGCGGAGGCCAGGCCGTCCGGCCCGCTGCCCGCCTTGCGGTAGACCGCGGCCAGTCGGCGGTTGACCAGGCTGAGGTGCACGCCGAGCTCGTCGGCGATGCGCTGCGGCGGCACGCCCTGCACCGCGAGGTTGGCGACCTCCCACTCGGGCTGGCTGAGCGTCTCCCGGAAGTCGCGCAGCCCCAGCCGGTTGGGCCGCAGGCCGTAGTTGGCCAGCTCCCGCCGCGCCTGGTCGACCAGCCCCTCGGCCGAGCAGTGCTGGGCCAGCTCGATGCCCTGGTACAGGTACTCCTGCGCGTCCTCCAGCCGCCCGACCCGGCGCAGCGCGGCGCCGAGGTCGACCAGCGCGACGGCGTGCTCGTACCCGGCCGGCGACTGGCCGAGGTACATCACGGCCTGCTCCAGCAGCTCGACCGCCTGCTGGCCGTCCTCGATCTGGGCGTTCAGCCGCAGCGCGGTGCCGATCGCCGAGGCGGTGCCGAAGGTGCGGGCGTCCTGGACGGCCTTCTGGGCGTACTCGCGGGCGCGGTCGGGCTCGTCGGCCGCGATCGCGATGGCGAGGTGGCCGGCCCAGGGCGCCCAGACGGTGTTGTGCCAGCCGCGGGCCTCCAGTTGGGCGCCGGCCTCGGTGAGTGCGGCGGCCGCCCCGGCGTAGCGCTTCTTGGCGATCAGCAGCTTGCCGTACAGCGAGGGCGCGTCGGGCAGCACCATCGCGGTCGTGTGGTACGGCGGGTGGAAGCCGAACTCGACGGCGAGTTCCCAGGCCTCCTCGGTCCGGCCGCGGGCGAGCAGGGTGTCCACCAGGACGCCGACGGCGTCCCAGGCGAGCGGCAGCTTGGGGCCGATCCGCTCGGACAGTCGCAGCGCGCGGCGCAGGAAGTCCTCGGCCTCGGCGAGCAGGCCGCGGCGGAAGCGAGCAAGGCCCATCAGGAAGTACGCGAAGCCCCGGTGGGCACCGCTCCACCCGGCGACCTCGAACTGGATGATGGCGTCCGCGAACAGCCGCTCGGCCTGGGCGATGCGGTCGTTGTAGGTGTAGGTGAGGCCGAGCATGGAGGGCAGTTCGAAGCCCCAGGTGCTGTCGGTCCAGCCGAGCCCCTTGGGCAGGCGGCCGGCGTCGAGGACGGCGTCGGCGTAGGTCAGCGCCTCGGCGGAGGGGGCGCCGCGCAGGGTGAGGTCCCAGGCGCGCATCGCGAGGACGGCCCGGTCGGCGGCGTCGCGGGTGCTGAGGCCGTCGCACATGAGGCCGAGCCGGGTGGACCGGCCGGGCCCGTCGTCCTCGGACTTGCGGAAGGCGTGCCACATGAACGAGGCGGCCTGGAGCCGGAGTCGGCCGGCCGGGTCGGCGGTCTGCTCGGCCTCGTCCTGGCAGACCACCGCGGCCTGGCGCAGTTCGCCGCTGTGTGCGAGCACCTCGGAGAGCCGGAAGGTGGCGTCGACCCGCAGTTCGGGGCGCAGCGGCCCCTCGTCGGGGTCGAGGGCGAGCTTGAGCTGGTTGACGGTGGCGACGGGGTCGGTGAGCAGGGCGGAGCAGCCCAGTTCGTACAGCACCTCGGCGCGGATGTCGTCGGCCGGGGGTTCGTTGAGGGCGCGGTGCAGGCAGCGCTGGGCGGCTTCGGGGGCGCCGATCAGCAGGTGTTCGACGGCGGCCCGGCGCAGTTTGCGGACGGTCTTGTCGTCGCCCTCGCCGGAGAAGGTCTCGACGAGGTGGCGGGAGGCGGCGAGCAGGCCGAGTCCGGCGTTCTCGATCTCGGCGGCGGCGACGCCGTGCATGCCGGTGCGGGTGGCCTCCGGCATGGTGTTGTAGATCGAGCTGCCGATCAGCGGGTGGACGAACTCCAGGTTGCCGTTGGGGGTCTGGGTGAGCACGCGCTGCTTGCGCAGCTGCTTGATGGCGTCGCGGGCGCCCTCGGTGGTCTGGGCGCAGATCCGGGTGGCGAGGTCGACCCGGATGTCGGTGCCGAGCATCGCGCAGGCCCAGGCGAAGCGCAGGGTGCCGGAGCCGAGCCGGTCGATCCAGCTCTTGAGGGTCATTCCGGTGGCGTCGACGGCGAGTTCGCGCAGTTGTTGGGAGTTCTCCTCGACCGGTTCGAGGTCCTGGTCGCGGACCTGGTCGAGCAGGGCGACGGCTTCGAAGGGGTTGCCGTTGACGACGTTCCAGAACTCGTAGCAGAAGGCGTCCTCGGCCTTGTCGCCGAGTTCGGCGCGGATCATGTCGGTGACGGAGACCAGCGAGAGCCGGTTGAGTTCGTGCTTGCTGGTGGCGAGGCCGAGGACGGCCTTGCGGTGCTGCTGGATCTCGGTCGGCCAGTCGTTCTCGTCCTCGCGGAAGGCGAAGACGAGCAGGACGGGTAGTTCGCGGGAGCGGACGGCGAACTGGGTGAGCCAGGAGAGCGACTCGTGGTCGCCCCAGTGCAGGTCGTCGACGATCATGACCAGCGGGGCCCGGCGCGGCGCGAGTTGGGTGAGGACGTAGTCGAGGCCGTCGCGCACGCCCTGGGGGTCGAGGCGGCGGGCGCCGGCCTTGGGCCGCTTGAGGCCCATGGCCGGTCCGACGACCTCCTCCCAGGTGCCCATGACCTGGCGGAACTCGTCGGGCTGCAGGCTGGTGAGGAGGGGCTGGAGGAGCTGGCGCAGCACGTGGTAGGGCTCGTTGAACTGGCGTTCGCCGCCGCGGGCGAA
The DNA here is from genome assembly GCF_042732255.1 of Kitasatospora sp. NPDC059803. Lineage (NCBI taxonomy): Bacteria > Bacillati > Actinomycetota > Actinomycetes > Kitasatosporales > Streptomycetaceae > Kitasatospora > Kitasatospora sp. NPDC059803. The sequence goes on from NZ_JBHWIJ010000209.1 coordinate 6,363, forward strand.
CAGCACCGTGGCGCGGTTGCGGAGATTGGCGACCCGTCGGACCTCGTGCAGCAGGCTGGTCTTTCCGATGCCGGGGCGGCCGGAGAAGGCGAGCAGTTCGCCGATCTCGGTGCCGCCGGCCGCGAATTCGCAGCAGAGTTTGTCGACGGCCGTTTCGACGGAGCGAAGTTCGGCGTCGCGGTCGCGCAGCCTGACCCTCGGCGAGGTGCTGTCGCCGTCCCGGCCGGAACCTGATCCCGTCCGAAGTTCGTTGTCCTGCTCGGTCACCGTCGTGCCTCCGCCTCGCCACTCGCGTCACAGCCCGTGTCGCTGCTCGCATCACTGCCCGTGGAGCCGAGGTTAGCGCTGCGTGGCACTCGCTGTGGGGCATTCGCGCAGGCTGGGGCGGACGGTGAGGGTTCGGACGCCTTGCCAAGGGCAATTGCCCTATACCCCTAACGTCCGATCATTACATCAGATACCCTACGGCCCGCGAGGCGAAGATGATCTTTCGCTATCACCCTCTCCCCGGAAGCCTCGCCGCGTCAACTCCCCCCACACCCAACGTTCGAACCACTAGTACCCCCACCCTTCGCCGCACCGGGAGTCCGATGTCTGACGACACCTCACTTCAGATTCCGTTCCCGCACCGTCGCAGCCCGCACGGACCGCAGGCCACCGCGCTGCACCGTGACTGGCTGGTCCGCCACCCGCTGCTCCCCGACGTCGACCACCCCGGGTACGCCCACTGGGACGTGGTCGACCTCGCCGCCCTCGGCTACCCCGACACCGGCCCGGACGAACTCTCCCTCGCCGCCGACCTGATGGGCTTCTACTTCCTCTTCGACGACCAGTTCGACGGCCCGCTCGGCCGCCGCCCGACGGAGGTCGCCCCCATCTGCGAGCGGCTGATCGCCGTCCTGCACGGAGCCCGCCCCGACCAGGACTCGCCGGTCGAGACCGCCTTCGCCGACCTCTGGGACCGCAGCGTGCGCGGCATGCCCGCCCGCTGGCAGGCCCGCGCCGCGTACAACTGGGAGTGGTACCTGGCCAGTCACCCCGCCGAGGCCGCCGGCCGCATCTCCACCCGGCCACCCGACCGCGACGGCTACCTGGTGCTCAGACGAGGCACCGCGGCGATGGAGACCATCTTCGACATGGTCGAACGCCTCGGCCAGTTCGAGGTGCCCGCCGCCGTCCTGCACCACCCGGTGCTGCGTCAACTGCGCCAGCTGGCAGCCGACATCCCCTCGCTCAGCAACGACGTCCGGTCGTTCCCGCTGGAGGCCCCGCGCGGCGACGTCAACAACCTGGTGATGATCGTCCAGCGCGAGCGCCGCTGCTCGGCCGAGGAGGCCTGCGCGGTGGTGCTGGAGGAGGCGCAGCTGATGGTCGAGCGGTGCCGGGACCTGCACGGCCGACTGCCGGACGTCTACCTGGAGTTGGGGCTCTCCCGGGTCGAACGGACGATCGCCCAGCGGTACGCGGACGGGCTGGTCACCTGGCTCGCCGGCTACCTGTACTGGGAGTCCCGCACCGGCCGCTACCACGCGGTCTGACACCGTCCCGGACGGAGCGCGGAGACACGGTGCGCGCCCCGCGCGACGGCCGGAACGCGCAACCCTCCGTACGGGCCGGGCGCACGGACCGTAGCCGCGCCCGCGCCGGGCGGCTATCGTGCTCGACGGCGGACGCCCCGGCGGCGTCCGCCAGGAATTGCGTGTCCACACC
>NZ_JBHWIJ010000209.1:8082-9798 GCF_042732255.1 Kitasatospora sp. NPDC059803
CCCGACGCCCCCCCCCCGCGCCCCCGCGCCCCAGAGACCCGCCCCACCCCCCCCCCCCCCCCCCCCGCCCCCCCCCGCCCCCCCCCCCCCCGCGCCGCCCCGCCACCCGGTCCGGGCGGCGCCCGACGTCGCGAGGAGACACCAGAGCATGACGGTCTACCAGCCCCCCGGCACGCCCGGCAGCATCGTCGCCTACCGCTCCCGGTACGAGCACTGGATCGGCGGCGGCTGGACCCCGCCGGTGCGCGGCGAGTACTTCGGCGACCCGACCCCGGTCACCGGCGAGGTGTTCACCGAAGTCGCCCGCGGCACCGCCGAGGACATCGAGGCCGCGCTGGACGCGGCCCACGCCGCCGCCCCCGGCTGGGGCCGCACCCCGCCCGCCGAGCGGGCCCAGGCGCTGCTGCGGATCGCCGACCGGATGGAGGCGAACCTGGAGCGGCTGGCCGTCGCGGAGAGCTGGGAGAACGGCAAGCCGGTGCGCGAGACGCTGGCCGCCGACCTCCCGCTCGCGGTCGACCACCTGCGCTACTTCGCGGGCGCGCTGCGCGCCCAGGAGGGCGGCCTGTCCCAGCTGGACGAGGACACCGTGGCGTACCACTTCCACGAGCCGCTGGGCGTGGTCGGCCAGATCATCCCGTGGAACTTCCCGATCCTGATGGCGATCTGGAAGCTCGCCCCGGCGCTCGCGGCCGGCAACGCGGTGGTGCTCAAGCCCGCCGAGCAGACCCCGGCCTCGGTGCTGCTGTGGGCCGAGCTGACCGCCGACCTGCTGCCGCCCGGCGTGGTCAACATCGTCACCGGCTTCGGCGAGGAGGCCGGCGCCCCGCTGGCCTCCAGCAACCGCATCCGCAAGATCGCCTTCACCGGCGAGACCACCACCGGCCGGCTGATCGCCCGCTACGCCAGCGACAACCTGATCCCGGTCTCGCTGGAACTCGGCGGCAAGAGCCCCAACCTGTTCTTCGCGGACGTCGCCGACGCCTCGGACGCCTTCTACGACAAGGCGGTCGAGGGCTTCGCGATGTTCGCCCTCAACCAGGGCGAGGTGTGCACCTGCCCCAGCCGGGCGCTGATCCAGTCCTCGGTCTACGAGCGGCTGCTCGCCGACGGCCTGGAGCGGGTGCGCGCGATGCGCCAGGGCGACCCGCTGGACACCGAGACCCAGGTCGGCGCCCAGGCCAGCGCCGAACAGCTGAAGAAGATCCTCTCCTACTTCGAGATCGGCCAGGCCGAGGGCGCCAAGCTGCTGGCCGGCGGCGAGCGGGCCGACCTCGGCGGCGCCCTGGCCGGCGGGTACTACGTGACGCCGACGGTGTTCGAGGGCGTCAACAGCATGCGGGTCTTCCAGGAGGAGATCTTCGGCCCGGTCGTCTCGGTCACCCGCTTCGAGGACTTCGCCGAGGCGATCACCCTCGCCAACGACACCCAGTACGGGCTCGGCGCGGGCGTCTGGACCCGCAACCTCAACACCGCCCACCGCGCCGGGCGCGCCATCCAGGCCGGCCGGGTGTGGACCAACTGCTTCCACGCCTACCCCGCCCACGCGGCCTTCGGCGGCTACAAGAACTCCGGCATCGGCCGGGAGAACCACAAGGCGCTGCTGGAGCACTACCAGCAGACCAAGAACCTGCTGGTCAGCTACTCCCCGGACGCGGTGGGCCTCTTCTAGCCGGGCCGCGGCCCGCACGAAACACGGAACACGGAACCAGGAAC
>NZ_JBHWIJ010000209.1:9808-13942 GCF_042732255.1 Kitasatospora sp. NPDC059803
CCGCCACTCCCCGTGGCCGCACCGCGAACGCCCGTTGGGACGTCCACGCTGCGCAACCCTCCGTAGGGCAAAACGCCCATTTCGGGATCTAAGCACATGAATGCGCGATTTTCTCGACGCGCCGCCGACATGCCCGAACACACCCGGCGAACGCCGTAGACAGGACTCCCCGTCCCTCACCCCCGGGAGTCCCGATGACCATCTCCCCCGCCAAGCTCTCCGACCCCACCGTGCGCGCCTTCGTCGCCGCGGTCAACGCGGGCGACCGCGACGCCTTCCTGGCCACCCTCACCCCGGACGCGACCATGTCCGACGACGGCTCCGACCGCGACCTGCCCCAGTGGATCGACAAGGAGATCTTCACCGTCCGCGGCCGGATGGACGTCCAGACCGAATCGGACGGCGGCCACGCGCTGATCGCCAACTTCACCAACGACACCTGGGGCGAGATGCGCACCGCCTGGCGCTTCACCCTCACCGGCCCGAAGATCACCCGCTTCGAGACCGGCCAGGCCTGACGGCCCGGGACCGCGCCCGCCGCTACCCGGACAGCCCCAGGCACCCCCGCACCGCACGGATCAGGTTGCGCGAGCGGATGTCGCCGGTGACGCCCGGCTGCATGCCGTTGGTGACGTAGCCGAAGCCCAGCCCGAGCTCCGGGTCGGCGAAGCCCAGCGAGCCGCCCCGGCCGGGGTGGCCGAAGCTCGCCGGGGAGGCCATCGGCGCGGTCGGGCCGTGCCGCCAAAAGCCCAGGCCGAAAGTGGAGTTGACGATCAGCACCCGGTCCGGTCCGCTCACCTCGGGCCCGACCGCGCGGGTCAGCACCCCGGGCCCGAGCAGCGGCGGCAGCAGCGCGCCGGAGCCGTCCGGGCGGTCGGCGGCGCCGATCAGCGCCGCGTAGAACCGGGCCAGCGAGCGGGCGGTGCCGATGCCTCCCGCGCCGGGGATCTCGGCGGCCTGCACCGCCGGGTCGTTGAGGTCCACCCCGGGGCGCACCGAGGCGAAGGACCGCGCGGTCAGCGAGGCCGGGTCCTGGTAGGCGTCCCGGACGGACTGCTTGGGCCGCAGCCGCAGCCCGCTCGGCCCGGTCCGGGCCGCCTCCGGGGCGGGCAGGTCGACCAGCCGGCCGACCCTCGGCGCGGCCCCGGCCGGCAGCCCGATCCACAGGTCCAGCCCGAGCGGCCGGGCGATCTCCTCGGCGAAGTACTGGCCGATCGTGCGCCCGCTCACCCGCCGCACCACCTCGCCGACCAGCCAGCCGAAGGTGTACGGGTGGTAGCCGTGCGCGGTGCCCGGCTCCCAGGCGGGCGCCTGCGCGGCCACCGCGGCCACCGCGCGCTCCCAGGTGAGCACGTCCTCCAGCCGCAGCGGCACGTCCAGCGCGGGCACCCCGGCCTGGTGCGACAGCAGCCAGCGCACCGGCACCCCGCCCTTGCCGGCCTGCGCGAACTCGGGCCAGTAGGAGGCCACCGGGGCGTCCAGGTCGAGCAGGCCGCGCTCGGCCAGCAGCAGCGCGGTGGTCGCGGTCAGGCCCTTGGTGACCGAGCGCAGCACCTGGGCGGTGTCCGCCGTCCAGGGCACCGCCGGCGCGGGCCGCCCGCCGACCTCGGGCCGGGCGTCACCGCCCCACAGGTCGACCACCTTGCGACCGCGCACGTACAGCGCGAAGGCCGCGCCCAGTTCGCCGTACTCGTGGAAGTTCCGCGCGAAGGCCTCCCGTACGGGCTCGAACCCCTCGGCCGTCTCGCCCCAGATCTCCACCACCGCGCGCCACCCTCAGCCTGTCCGGTTCCTGCGTTCCCGCCCGCGTCCGATCGCGCACGAATCACATGCGGATCACATGCGAATCGAGCTCGGATCACACTCGAAAAGCATTCGAAGCGGGCCCCGAAACCCTAACCTGTCCGTCATGACCAACCCTGCCGAAGAACTGCTGGACGTCGTCGACGAGCACGACCGGGTGATCGGGACGGCGCTGCGCGGGGAGGTGTACCGGCAGGGGCTCACCCACCGGTGCGTCTTCATCCTGGTCCGCGACCCGGCCGGGCGGATCTTCGTCCACCGCCGCACCGACACCAAGCTGTTCGCCCCCGGCGCGTACGACATGTTCGTCGGCGGCGTGGTCGGCTCCGGCGAGACGTACGCCGAGGCCGCCGTCCGCGAGGCCGAGGAGGAGCTCGGCGTGCACGGGATCACCCCGCGCCCGCTCTTCAAGTTCCTCTTCCGGCAGGACCGGCTCTCCTGGTGGAGCGACATGTACGAGGCCGAGTGGGACGGCCCGGTCCAGCCGCAGGAGTCCGAGGTCGCCTGGCACGCCTGGCTCACCCCGGCCGAGCTCGCCGACCGCCTCGCCCGCGACCACTTCGTCCCCGACGGCCGCGAGGCCTACCGCCGCTACCTGGACCTCCACGCCGCATAGGCCCCGCCCCGGACGGCGGATAGGGTGGCGCGCATGGCCTCCCGTACGCCGTCGCCGACGGCCGCCCGCGCTGCACGGACCCCCGCCCCGGAGCAGGCCCCGGACCGGGCGGCGGGCCGGACGCCAGGCCGGGCGGCTGCCGGTGAGCGGCCGCGCCGCAGGCTCAGCGTGGACGAGCGGCGCGAACAGCTGATCGCCGTCGCGCTGGAGCTGTTCAGCCGGCGCCCGCCCGAAGAGGTGTCGATCGACGACATCGCCGCCGCCGCGGGGGCCTCCCGGCCGCTGGTGTACCACTACTTCCCCGGCAAGCAGGCGCTGTACGAGGAGTCGCTGCGGCGGGCCGGGCGGGAGCTCTCGGCGCGCTTCGAGGAGCCCGCCGACGGGCCGCTGTCCGAGCGGCTGTACCGGGTGATGGGCCGCTACCTGGACTTCGTGCAGAGCCACGGGCCCGGCTTCGCGGCGCTGCTGCGCGGCGGCTCGGTGGCGGCCAGCGCGGGCACCTCGGCGGTGATCGACGAGGTGCGGCGGGCCGCCCACGACCAGATCCTCTCCCACCTGGCGATCCCCGCGCCGAGCCCCGGGCTGCGGCTGACCGTCCGGGCCTGGATCGCCAACGCCGAGATCACCTCGCTGGAGTGGCTGGCCGAACGCTCGGTGCCGTTGGAGGACCTGCAGCTGCACCTGGTGCAGGAGTTCGTCGCCACCCTCACCCTCACCGCCGCCCGGGAGCCGGGGCGCGCCGCCCCCCACCCCCCCGACATGTCCCTCGCCCCGCCGCGCCGCCCCCCCCCCGGCCAGGGTGCGGCGGACGGCGGGTCGGGTCTGGTCCGGCAGCGGGTCGGCGCAGGCGGCCTGCGCGCCGAAGCCCCCGAGTTGGGCGAGGAGGGCGCCACCGGCGGCGAGGACGCGGGGCAGCCACCGGCCGATCGCGCGCCGTGCGCCGACGCCGCGGGGGGCGGGTTCCTGGGGCTTGGTCGCGTGATTGGCTCGCATGTGAGTTGAGAACGAGCGGACGGGTCGTGAGGTCACGCCAGCCGTCACGGACAGTCATCGCACGGGTGGCCCCGGGCCGGGTTGCCCGGGGCCACCGGCCGTGGCGCGATCAGGAGTTGGGGCGCAGGGTCCAGGTGACGGTCATCACGCCGGTGACGGCGCCGTCGGCGCGGGTGATCTCGACGGTGACCGGGAACTCCGGGCGGCCGCCGGCGTCCAGCTCGGCGACGACCTCGGCGGCGGGGCGGCCGAGGACGGCGGTGGCGGTGACCTCGCCCATGGCGAGCTTCTTGTAGGCGATCTCGGCGTTCACCGCGAGCGGCACGGCCCGGGAGAGCTGGTCGCCGAAGGCGGCGAGCACGATGCAGCCGCTGGCGGACTCGGCGAGGGTGAACATCGCGCCGGCGTGCGGTCCGCCGACGTGGTTGTGGTACGCGGGCTGGTCGGGCAGCCGCAGCACGGCGCGGTCCGGGGTGGTCTCCAGGTACTCCAGCTTGAGGGTGTGCGCCATCGGCACGGTGGAGTCGAGCAGCTGGCCGATCGAAGGTGTGGTCATGGCAGGAATGTTACTAGCCAGTAGCTTCTGGCGGCAGGCCTGCGCCGGGAAAACCCGAACCGCGGTGGAGAGTTGAGGGAACGCGAAAACGCCTGAGGGGGGGGGGGGAGGGCAGGGAGATATCCGCACCGCCGGAGGGGGGGGGGGAGGAGACAAACAAGAAAAC
>NZ_JBHWIJ010000209.1:13952-14885 GCF_042732255.1 Kitasatospora sp. NPDC059803
GGGGGCCGCCCGGCGCCGGCAAACCCCCACCCGGGGTGTTGTTTTGAGGTAACCCCAAAACGCCTGCGGGGCCTATCTCACTAAGATATCGCCCCCTCAGGCTCTGGGGTGAGTGACGGGACTTGAACCCGCGGCCACCTGGACCACAACCAGGTGCTCTACCAACTGAGCTACACCCACCATCTGTCCGGCCCGTTTCCGCTTCCGCGTTCCCGTTCCGACAGGAAGAACTCTACAGGATCCGAGAGGGTGCTCGCGCCAGGCTTTCGTCCGGGCGAACGCGGGCACCTCCCCCGGGCTCCTCGGGTCAGCCCTCCGGGGCCTGGTACTTCTCGGCGATGGCGCGCGCGGTGTCGGTGTCCGGTCCGGGCTGCGGGACGAACACCGCCTCGCGGTAGTACCGCAGTTCGTCGATGCTCTCGCGGATGTCGGCCAGCGCCCGGTGGTTGCCGCCCTTCTGCGGGCTGTTGTAGTACGCCTTCGGGTACCAGCGGCGGGCCAGCTCCTTGATCGAGGAGACGTCCACGATCCGGTAGTGCAGGTGCTTCTCCAGGGCCGGCATGTCCCGGGCGAGGAAGCCGCGGTCGGTGGCCACCGAGTTCCCGCACAGCGGCGTCCGGCCAGCCTCCGGCACGTGCTCGCGGATGTACGCGAGCACCCGCGCCTCCGCCTCGGCCAGCGTCACACCCTGCTCCAGCTCCTCCAGCAGGCCGGAGGAGGTGTGCATCGCGCGCACCACCTCGGGCATGCCCGCCAGCGCCTCCGCCGGCGGGCGGATGATGACGTCCACACCCTCGCCGAGGATGTTGAGCTCGGAGTCCGTCACCAGTGCCGCGGGGGGGAGGGCCACCGGCCGGGGGGGGTGTTGTGGGCGCGGTTGAAATCAATCAATATAAATAAAAAATAATAGAAATATAAAAAGAAAGCGAGAGT
>NZ_JBHWIJ010000209.1:14895-15323 GCF_042732255.1 Kitasatospora sp. NPDC059803
TCTCTCTCGCGCCCGCGCGGCCACCCCCCCCCCCGCGCCCCCCCACCCCGGCGCGCTCGCGCCGCCCCCACCCCCCAGGCCGGTCATTTCACAGTCGATCCATACCAAACGGTCATTCACACAACTCACCCTACGGCGCGATCACGCGCCGCGGGGACCGGCGGAGCCGAGCGGGGCTCCGGGGCACAGCCCTCGGCCTGGTGCTCCTCCGCGCCGCCGTGCGGGCCGTGGCCGTCCGGCCGCTCGCCCTCCCGCCCGGTCCGGACCGCGTGGCCGTCCCGAGTCGGACGGGCCTCGCGCGCCGCCCGGGCACCGTCGGCAGCGGCCGCCCGGCCGCCCTGCGGACGGGCCTGCGGCACCCGCGCCTGCCGGCCCCGGAGCTCGCCCGCCCCGGTCGCCGGCTGCCCGGCGGGGGCGGGGGCCGGCAC
>NZ_JBHWIJ010000210.1:0-15232 GCF_042732255.1 Kitasatospora sp. NPDC059803
CCGGGGGGCGGGGGGGGGGGGGGGGGCCTTTTTGGGGGCCGGCTTGGGGGGTCGGGGGCGGCCCCCCCCCCCCCGGGCCCCGCCGGCGCGCGGACCCGGTCGGCCCGACGGCCCGACGGCCCTGGGCTCAGCTCGCGCTGGGCACGGGGGTGGTCGGGGTGGTCGGCGGGGCGGCGGGCGGGCTAGCCGGGGTGGTGTCGGTGCCCGCGGAGGGGGTGGTCGACGGGCTCGCGCCGTCCGTCGCGCCGGGCGCGGGCGTCCCACCGGGCGCCCCGGCGCTCGGCGTGGCGGACGCGCCGCCCGGGGCCGCGGCGGCGGGCTTGCAGCCGTCCTGCTTGGCCATGGCCGCGCCGAGGTCGCCGCGCTGCAGCTTGCCCTGCGCCTGCGTGGACAGCGAGGCCAACTGCTGGATCTGGTCCGAGATGCTGCGCAGGCCGTCCGCGAACTTCGACTGGTCGGTGTTGGTCACGGCGTCCAGCTTCTTCTGGATGTCCTGATAGCCGTCGGCCGCCTTGGTCAACTCGGCGACGGCGTCCTTCTGCAGGTTCTCGCCGTCCTTCACCTTGGGCACCCCGGCTGCGGTGATGGCCGCCGCGATGTCCTGGTTGGTCTTGGCCAGCCGCCCGATGTCCGTCGAGAGCCGCTTCTGCAGCTCGGTCGGGGTCTCGCCGGTCTTCACCTGGGCGGTGTCGGCGAGCGCGGCCTGCGCCTGGACGATCGGGTCCTTGGCCGAGCCGCAGACGTTCGACGCCCAGGACTCCAGCTGCTTGCCGTTGTCGTCGCCGCCGCAGCCGACGGCGCCGAACGCGAGCAGCGCGCCGAGGACGGGTACGGCCAGCAGTCGCTTGTTCACCGGGAGGAGCCTTTCGGTTTCGGTCGTCTTCGGTCGTCGAACCTACACGGCCGATGTCCGCCGCCTGCCGACCGGTTCCCGGGCCCCGGGTTGCCCCCACCGGGTGCCCGGCCCCGCTCAGGCGTGCTCGACACGGATCGGGCGGATCGGATCGCCGGGCCGGACGGCGCGCGGCACGCCGACCGGCGTGCCGAAGTAGACCTCTTCGCCCCAGGTGCTCACCGAGGAGCTGATCGGCAGCTCGGCCCGGAGCGCCTCGGTGGTGGGTGCGGCCTCCAGCATGGCGGCGGCCTGTCCTGCCTGCGCCCAGCCACAGAATGCGAATCCGCAGGGGCTTCCTTGTCGCGACGGGTCCGATCACCGATCGGACCCGATCGTGCCGGAAGCAGCGAACCGCCAGATTCAACAACGTTTCAACGCGTCCCAGAGGACCGGGCCGACGCCCGGACCACCCCGGGCACACGAGGCACGCCGAAGGCCGGGCCCTCAGACCACCACGGACTCGACCGAGACCGGCCAGCTCATCCGAATCAGGCCGCCGTCCGTGCCGTTGGTGACCTCCAGGTCCTCGACCAGGCCGGTGATCACGGCGAGGCCGAGGGTGTCCTCGTCCGGGTCCGCCCCCTCGGCGGCGCCGGGGGCCGGGACGGCGGCGGGGCCGGCCTCGTCCTCGACCTCGATGAGGAAACGCTTCTCCTGGTCGGTCAACGCGACCCGGACCGTGCCACCGATGCCGCCGCGCTGGTGCAGGCCGACCGCACGGGAGCAGGCCTCACCGACCGCGAGCCGTACCTCGTCGAGCACCGACTCGTCGACCCCGGCCCGTCTCGCGACGGCCGCGGCGACCAGCCGGGCCGTTCGCACGTGCTCCGGAAGCGCGCTGAATCGAAGTTCGACGGTTGCCATCTCTCCCCTTCGGGGTGCTCCGACCAGGGCCGACGATGCGGCCCCTGCGGGCCGGCGGAACCGGCCCCGGGGCGGCCGGGAAGCACCGGGGCCCGCAGGCCCCGGCACCCCGGACGCTTGGAACGAACGGGCCGGCCTCCACGGGCACGGGCCGGCCCGGCCGCGTCAGTCGGTCGCGTTGACCGCGTCGTCCACCGAGGTGTGGATCGGGAAGACCTTGGTCAGGCCGGTGATGCGGAAAATCTTCAGGATGCGCTCCTGGTTGCAGACCAGGCGCAGCGAGCCCTCGTGGGCACGCACCCGCTTCAGACCGCCCACCAGCACACCGAGACCGGTCGAGTCGAGGAAGTCAACGCCTTCCATGTCGACGACGAGGTGGTACTTGCCGTCGTTGACGAGCTCGACCAGCTGCTCCCGCAGCTTCGGGGCGGTGTACACATCGATCTCGCCGCCAACCTCGACGACCGTACGATCGCCGACTGAACGGGTCGACAGGGACAGGTCCACGGAACCTCCAGCACCTTGCCTTGCTACGTCATGTGCGATCCTCGGCCGGCCGGCCGCCACCGCATGGTCGCGAGCCCGGGCGCGCCCAGCCACACGTGGCAAGCCTCGGCGCTGCGACCCACGGCCATCCGGCCGTCACGGCCACATTCAACCACCTGCGACCATGCCCGCACGATGGCTTACGACGATTCTCCGTCACGCCGGTGACACACTGGGTCCTCATGCCGCCCCGACACAGCCTGCCCGAGGCACTGCTCACGACCCTGTCCACCAGCCGGGGGCGGTCCGACCGGCTCACCCATACGGAGCACCTTCCCGCCCGACCTGCGCGTTATGCGCCGTGGCCCGAGTCGATCCGGCCCGAGATCGTGGCCGCCGCCCTCGCCGTCGGCGTGGAGCAGCCCTGGGCGCACCAGGCAGAAGCGATGAATCTGGCCAAAAGCGGTCAGACTGTGGTGATCGCCACAGGCACCGCCTCGGGCAAGTCGCTCGGCTACCTGGCCCCGGTCCTCAGCGACCTGCTGGACGGCACCGAGGCCCGCAACGGCCGCGGCGCCACCGCGCTCTACCTCGCCCCGACCAAGGCGCTCGCCGCCGACCAGCGCCGCCGGGCCGCCGAACTCGCCCCGCCCCGGGTCCGACCCGCCCTCTACGACGGCGACACCCCGCCCGAGGAACGCGAGTGGGTCCGCCAGTACGCCTCGTACGTGCTCACCAACCCGGACATGCTGCACCGCGGCATCCTGCCCGCCCACGCCCGCTGGGCCTCCTTCCTCAAGGTGCTGCGCTACGTGGTCGTCGACGAGTGCCACAGCTACCGGGGCGTGTTCGGCTCGCACGTCGCCCAGGTGCTCCGGCGGCTGCGCCGCATCTGCGCCCGATACGGTTCGTCACCCACCTTCCTGCTCGCCTCCGCCACCACCGCCGACCCGGCCGCCACCGCCGAGCGCCTGACCGGCCTGCCCGCCCGGGCGGTCACCGAGGACGCCTCGCCGCGCGGACCGATGGTCTTCGGCCTCTGGGAGCCGCCGCTGACCGAGAACGTCGGCGAACACGGCGCGCCCGTCCGCCGCACGGCCACCTCCGAGGCCGCACACCTGCTGACCGACCTGGTCGAGCGCCAGACCCGCACCGTCGTCTTCGTCCGCTCCCGCCGGGCCGCCGAACTCGTCGCCCTCCAGACCCAGGACCAGCTCGGCCGACCGCTCGCCGACCGGGTGGCCGCCTACCGCGGTGGCTACCTCGCCGACGAACGCCGGGCCCTGGAACGCGCGCTGCACACCGGCCGGCTGCTCGGACTCGCCTCCACCTCCGCTCTCGAACTCGGCGTCGACGTCTCCGGCCTCGACGCCGTCCTGATGGCCGGCTACCCCGGCACCCGGGCCTCGCTCTGGCAGCAGGCCGGGCGGGCGGGCCGCGAGGCCCAGGGCGCGCTGGCCGTCCTGATCGCCCGGGACGACCCGCTGGACACCTACCTGGTGCACCACCCGGAGGCGCTGTTCGCGGCGCCCGTCGAAGCCACCGTGCTCGACCCGGACAACCCCCACGTGCTCGCGCCGCACCTGTGCGCGGCAGCCGCCGAACTCCCGCTCACCGACGCCGACCTGGAGCTGTTCGGCCCTTCCACCGCACCGCTGCTGCCCGTCCTGGAACGGCGCGGCCTGCTGCGCCGGCGCAGCGACGGCTCCTGGTACTGGACCCGCCGCGAACGCGCGGCCGACGCCGTCGACCTGCGCGGCAGCGGCGGCAGCCCGGTGCAGATCGTCGAGGCCGACACCGGCCGCCTGCTCGGCACGGTGGACGCCGCGGCCGCCCACACCACCGTCCACACCGGGGCCGTCCACCTGCACCAGGGCCGCACCTTCCTGGTTCGGGAACTCGACCTGGAGAACTCGGTCGCCCTGGTCGAGCCGGCCGACCCGCCGTACACCACGGCCGCCCGCGACATCACCTCCATCTCCGTGCTCGACACCGACACCACCGTTCCCTGGGGCGAGGGCCGGCTCAGCTTCGGTTCGGTGGAGGTGGTCAACCAGGTAGTCGGCTACCTCCGGAAGCGGATCTCCACCGGGGAGATCATGGGCGAGAGCAAGCTCGACCTGCCTCCCCGCACGCTGCGCACCCGCGCGGTCTGGTGGTCCGTCACCGAGGACCAGCTGCTGGACGCGGACCTTCCGCTCGACCAGCTGCCCGGCGCCGCCCACGCCGCCGAACACGCCTCGATCGGCCTGCTGCCGCTGTTCGCCACCTGCGACCGCTGGGACATCGGCGGGGTCTCCGTCCCGCTGCACCCCGACACCGAACTGCCCACCGTGTTCGTCTACGACGGCCACCCGGGCGGGGCCGGCTTCGCCGAACGCGGCTTCCAGCGGGCCGTCGAGTGGCTGACGGCCACGCGCGAGGCGATCGCCTCCTGCGAGTGCGAGCGCGGCTGCCCGTCCTGCGTCCAGTCACCCAAGTGCGGCAACGGGAACGAGCCGCTGGACAAGGCCGCAGCCGTCCAACTGCTGGACGTCCTGTTGGCCGGCGCCCCCACGACGGCAGGCTCCGGGGCGGCAGGCGCCCGGACGGCAGGCTCCAGGACGGCGGACCCCTCAGTGGACCCTGGAGCGGCGACTCCCTCAGCAGACTCCTCAACAGGCCCCTCAGCGGACCCCTCAGCGAGCTCCGAAACGGACCACGAGACGGACCCCGAGAAGGACCACGAGAAGGACTCCGGGGCGAAGCCCGAGCCGAGCGCGGACGGTGGGCCGCCGACCGGCTCATGAGCCCGCCGCCGAGCCGCCGGTCGGCCCGCCGAGGCCGTCCTCGGCGGCGGTGACCGCGGCCCGCACCGGCCCGGCCCGAGCCCTCGCCCGCGCCGGGCCGACCGGCAGACGCGCCGGCAGCCCACCGACCGTCACCTCGGCCACCACCTCGACGGCATCCCCCGTCCGGTCCACCGTGCAGGACACCAGACCGGCGCCCTGCGCGGCGGCGATCACCTCGGCCCGCCCGCACCCGCCGTCCGGGTCCAGCAGCAGCCGGTCCGCGGCCGCGAGGGCCGCCAGGTCGGCGGCCGACTCGGCCCGGTGCCGCGCGGCGACCACCGCTCCGACCGCGATCGTCCCGGCGAAGACCGCCGTGCCGAGCATCGCCAGGGCGAGCAGCCAGACCGTCGCCGAACCGGCGTCCGGCCCGCGCCCGCCGACGGCGGCCGCCCGGGCGGTACGAGTCCTCGCCCACCGCCGCACCCCCGACCGCACCCCGGTCAGGCCGGCCATGAACCACCACCTCCCGCGGTTCCCGCTCCTCCCGTGACCCCCACGAGGGTGTCCTCCCGCGCCGCCACCGCGGTCGCGCCCAGCCGTACCGCGAGCAGCCCGCCGAGCCTGCCCGGCGCCCGGCACGGCGCGTCCACCTCCACCCGCACCACCTCCGCCGCCATCGCCACCCGCACCTGAGCTCCCGGCGGCGCGGCCGCGCGGGCGAGTTCGGCGGCGTCCGTCTCCCCGCGTGCAGCCGCCCTGGCCCCGACCCGGGCCGCGTCCACACAGCGGATCTGCGCGGCCGCCGCCAGTACGCCCCAGATCAGCATCGCCGCGAGCAGGACGAGCGCCGGCAGGGCCACCGCGGTCTCCGCCGTGACGAAGCCCGCATCGCCGCGACGGCCCGGCCGCAGCGACCGCGCCCGCCCGCCACCACGTGCCGCCGCCAGGCCAGGGCGAGCCTTCGGCCTCCTGCCATCCGCCCGGAGGCGGTGCGCGGCGGCGTCGGGGTGCGCGCACCGAACGGCAGTGGAGGGGCCCGACCCGGAGGGGGCACCTCCCGGCCGAAGGCCGGGGGACGCCTGCCGGCCGACGGCAACGCGACGAGACGCGTTCCCCAACGCCGCCGTGCAGGCGGGAGTTCGTGGACGGTCGCTAGGTCGCATGAAGCGCCCGTTCCAGTGAATCGGTCAACGCCCCCATGATGGTCGCGCTGGTCACCACCTTGTACAGCCCGGCCGCGAGGGCACACGCGGCCAAGGTGCCGACGGCGTATTCCGCCGTGGTCATCCCGGCGTCCGACCGGCCCCGGCTCCGGGCCATCCCGCGCATCCGGCGGGCCGCCCAGCGGCTCCTGCGCCGCCACACCCCGGGCGCCTGACGGAGCGCGCGCCCGCTGCCGGGCCTCGTTGCGATCACTGCAGTCATGAATCTCTCCTGTCTCCGAAATTCCGAAATACCGATGCCCTGCCATACCGATGTCCCCGATGCCTCCTACGCGGCTGCCGCCGACGCCGCTGCCCACGGCTCCGCCGCCGATCCGCTTGGCGCGGCCCCGCGTTCACCCGCCCTGGGCGAAGCGGGTGGTGAGGCCGATGACGACCGGCACCACGCCGATCAGGACGAAGGCCGGGAGGAAGCAGAGCCCGAGCGGAGCGGTGGCGAGCACCCCCGCCCGGCGGACCCGGGCTTGGGCCGCCCGGGCCGCCGCCGTCCGCCGCCCCTGCGCGAGCCCGATCAAGGGCCCGGCCGCCGGAGCCCCGCCGAGGCTCGTCCGGACCAGGCAGCGGGCCAGCGGGGCCAGCGACGGGTGCTGCTCGCCCAGACGGCTCCAGCACAGTTCCGGCGGTGCGCCCAGGGCCAGTTCGGCACCGATCGCGATCAGCCGGGGCCCCATCGGTGCCCCCACGCTCCGGCCGACCGCCGACACCGCTGCCGAGGGTGAGGCCGCCGAACCGAGGCAGGCCGCCAACAGCTCCGCACTCAGCGGGAGTTGCCTGGTCAGCAGCTCCTCCTCCAGGACCGCCCGCCGCTCCGTCGGCGACCGCACCCGGGCCGACCACCGGTGCACACCCGCCGCCAGCAGCGCCCCGACGACCACCCCGAAGGCGCCGCCGAGCAACACCGTCGCGCCGGCCCCGGCACCCACGGCCAGGGCCACAGGCCGCCAACGCCCGCCACCACGACCACGACCACGACCACCAGATGCCGGCGGCACCCGCACCAACACCCGCCCGAACAAACGCCGTTGTCGCGCCCACCCACGCACCAGCACCACACCGGCCACCATCACCGGCCCCCCGGCGATCACCCACCCGACTCCCCGGATCACCCCGACACCACCTCCGCCCGCGCCCGTACCCGAGCCCGTACCCGTGAGAGCCCGCAGCTCCCGCCACCACCAGAGCCCCACGCCCCGGCAGCCCGCCGGGGAGCCTCCAGGGCGCTCTGAGCGCCCTGAGCCGCCGCCCGGACGATGCGCGCCGTCCAGAGCACGCCCAGGCCCTCCAGTGCCGCCCCCGCCGCGAGGCACCCCAGCCCGGCCGGCGTGTGCAGCAGGATGCCCACCGGCCGGGCCCCGAGCGCCGCCCCCAGCAGCAGCCCGGCGGCCGGCAGGGCGGCCAGGACGGCGATCGTGGTCCGCGGCCCCGCCAGTTCCCCGGCGATCTCCTCCGCCAGGGCCCGCTCGCCGCGCAGCGCCTCCGCCACCCGGTCCAGCGCGACGGCCAGCCCCGACCCGCCGTCGGAGGCGACCCGCCAGCAGGCCGCGATCGCCGACGCCCCGCTCCCGCCCGGCAGTTCGGCGAGCAGGTGCAGCGCGGCGGGCACGTCCCCGCCGTACCGGCCCGCCGCGAGCCGCGCCACCGGCTCCTCGCCGAGCCGGCGCAGCCCGTCCGGGTCGTCCGCGAGGCGGGCCGTGACCAGGTGCAACGCCTGCTCCGGCGTCGCCCCGCCGCGCAACTCCCCTGCCAGCCCTGTGCAGAGCTCCACCACGGCGGCCGCCCGCCGCCCGGCCTCCACCGTCACGCGCCGTCGCAGCCGCCACCGCCGCAGCGGCAGTACGGCCAGCCCGGCGGCGAGCACCGGCAACGGCGAGGAGGTCGCCTGCCCGGCCGCCAACCCCACCGGCAGGAGCAACAGTTCGGGCGCCAGCCAGCCGGACGGTCGCGGCCGGGCGCGCCCCGCGGTCACCGCCGGCGGGCCCGGCACCGGAACGGGCGGGGGCCCGCTGCCGGCCAGCACCAGCCTGTACCGCCGACCGCCCGGCAGCTGCTCCTGCACCGCACGCCATGCGGCGACGGCCAGCAGGCACAGCACCAATGCCCAACAGAAAGAACTCTGATCACTCATCACGTCAGGACCCTCCCGGTCGTCGGTCTTTCCTGTTCCACGCCCCGAGCAGCGTCAGGGCGCCCGCCGCGCACCCGCCCAGCAGCAGGACGAACGCGAGTTCCGCCGCCCGCACGGCCGCACTCGCCAACCCGGCCGCACCTGCCAACCCGGCCACCGCCGCCGTCACGTCGGCCCCGCAGCGAGCGATACCCCGCGCACCGCCAGCAGCCCGACCAGTCGATCCCAACCCGCCCCGGGGACCAGACCGCCCGCCACCGGGAACTCCACCGCCGGGGTGGTGACGGCCAGGCCGTCACGGCCGGCGGCCAACGTGTGGATCTCCGCCACCCGGCGGCGCCCCGAGCCCGGCTCCCTGACCAGGTGCACCACCAGGTCGAGTGCGGCCCGGAGTTGGCTGTGCAGCGCGGGCCGGTCGAGCCCGGCGAGCGAGCCCAGCGCCTCCAGCCGGACCGGCACGTCCGCCGCCGTGTTGGCGTGCACCGTGCCGCATCCGCCTTCGTGCCCGGTGTTCAGCGCGGCCAGCAGGTCCGACACCTCGGCCCCGCGGACCTCTCCGATCACCAGCCGGTCCGGACGCATCCGCAGTGCCTGCCGGACGAGGTCCCGCAGCGTGAGCTCACCCAGCCCCTCCTGGTTGGGCGGTCTGCTCTGCAACCGGACGACGTGCGGATGGGCCGGCCGCAGTTCGGCGGAGTCCTCCGCGATGACGATCCGCTCCTCCGGCCCGACCAGGCCGAGCAAGGCCGCGAGCAGCGTGGTCTTGCCCGTGCCCGTCCCGCCGGACACCAGTAGCGACAGCCTGGCCCGCAGGATGCCGGCCAGCAGGCCGGCGCCCTCCGGCGGCAGCGCCCCGCCCGCCACCAGTTCGTCGAGCGTGAACGGCTGGGGCCGGCAGACCCGCAGCGAGATGTGCGTGCAGCCGGCCGCGATCGGCGGCAGCACGGCGTGCAGGCGGGTGCCGTCCGGCAGCCGGGCGTCCACCCAGGGCCGCGCGTCGTCCAGCCGCCGCCCGGCCGCGGTGGCCAGCCGGTGGGCCAGCCGCCGTACCGCCTCGGCGTCGGCGAACCGGATTCCGGTGGCCCGGTGCAGGCCGCCGCCACGGTCGACCCACACCTCGTCCGGACCGTTCACCAGGACGTCCGTGACGTCGGGCGCCGCCAGCAGCCGCTCCAGCGGGCCCGCACCCACCAGTTCGGCGCGCAGCGAGCGCACGGTGTCCAGGACTTCGTCCCCGCCGAGCGGCGGCCGGGTGGCCCGCAGCACGGCCGCGACCGACCCCGCCGTCGGGGCGGCACCCGACTCGGCCAGCCGCAACCGGACCGCGTCCACCAGCTCCGCCGTCCGCTCCTCCCGGGCGGTGCGCCCGTACGGGCAGGGGTGGCGCGGCGCCTCGGGTGGCCCGCCGGGCGGCGGCACGCTCCTGAGCGGCCGGTGCTCCCGCGCACCGTCGCCCCGGCTCTTCGGACCGCCCCCCGCCCGCACGGTGGGGCCTGTTCTGCGCAGACGGACCATCAGTACACACCTCCTCCGACCGCCGGCACCGGCGGCAACACCTCGTCCAGGAAGGTCTCGCAGAAGCGCGCGAGCGGGCCGCCGTCCCGGATGCCGGGCGGGACGCCCTTCTCGACGTCCTCCGCCAGGCCGGGCTCCGGCTCCAACTCCCCCGCGAGCTCCAGCCGCAGCCCGCGGGCGATCCGGTGGGCCGGGAGTCCGAAGGTGCGCGGTGACCGCACCACCGCCCGGACGTCCCCGAGCCGCATCCGGGCGGGCGCCGCGCCCCCGGCGGGGGCGGCCCCCCCGCCCCGTGGGGGCGGGCCCACCCCCCGCGCCCCGGCGGGCTGCGCCCCCCGCCCCCCGGCGGCCGCGTCGAGATGGCGCGGCACGTCGACGACGACCAGCCCGCCGCGCCGCCGGGAGGCGGCCAGCACGCTGCGCATGGCCTCCGGCGGCACGGTCAGGGTGTCGCCGCGGTCCCAGGACAGGCAGGAGAGCGCGGAGATCCGTTTGAGCACCGGTAGCGCCCTGGCCAGTTCGACCCCGCTGACCCGCCCGCGCGAACCGGCCAGATCGGGCCAGCGCAGCCCGCGGGCCGCCTCGCCGCCGAGCAGGATGTCGAGGCCGCCGCCCAGCGGATCTCCGTCGATGAGCATCGTCCGCCGCCCCGCCCGCGCGGCCGTGACCGCGAGGGCGCAGGCCAGGGTCGAGGCCCCGGCCCCGCCCCGGCCGCCGAGCACGGCGACGGTGAGCGCCGGGGAGCCGGCGCCCTCGGCCGCGTCGGCGATCCGGTCGAGCAGCCAGGCTTCGGCGTCGGGGAGGAACAGCACGTGCTCGGCGCCGAGTTGGACGGCTCTGACCCACACCCCGGCGTCGTCGAGGTCCAGCCCGAGCAGCAGCACCCCGCCGCGCCGGCCGAGCCCGGCGCACCGGGCGGCCTGGTCGTCCCCGATGAGCACCAGTGAGGCGCCCTCCCAGAGCTCGCGCGGCGGTGGTGCGCCCCGGATCAGCCTCGGTTCGGTGCCGGCGGCCGCGCAGAGCCGCAGCAGGTGCTCGGCCAGGCCCTCGTCCTCGGTGACGACGAGCGGACCGGTGGCCCCGGGCCCTTCGGTGGTGGCGTGGTCGGCGATCGGCGTCGACATGGCGGGCTCCCCTCTGCGCCGACGGCCGCCAGGGGCGGTCCGGGGCGCACGTCGGACGGTTCCGGCGAACGGCCGCCCGGCAGACCTCGTGGGAGAGAGGGAGGTGAGATCCGCCCGGCGACCGCCGCCGACCATCACGGTGGGGGGAGATCGGGATTCCGTCATCCACGATGCGAATCCCTGTGGATAACTCGTGGGCTGTGGAGGAAAACGTTCACCCGGGCGGGGGATTAATCGTCAAAGAATTGACGATCGGGGATCACGGAGACGAACCGGAAGCCCGTCGCGCCCCCCGCCGGCCACCCGGCGAACCCTCCCGAAGGCCGCTCGGACACCCCGCCGCAGCAGCCCGGCCCACCGATCGGAACCAGCCGAAGAGCCATGGGCAGCCATGAGCAAATGGCGACACAGAGTGACGAAAGGTGGTCAGTGGACCAGGGTGTCGACACCCCCTGTACACCGTCGACGGGGCGGCCGCGGCGCTCGCCGCGAAGGGCCTTCAGGCCCTGAAAATGGCCCCGGACGTGCGACGACCCCCGCCGGGGGGGAGAGCGGGGGTCGTCTATCCACAGCCCGACTCGGGGGGGAGGAGCCGGACCGGGT
Source organism: Kitasatospora sp. NPDC059803 (assembly GCF_042732255.1). Taxonomy (NCBI): domain Bacteria; kingdom Bacillati; phylum Actinomycetota; class Actinomycetes; order Kitasatosporales; family Streptomycetaceae; genus Kitasatospora; species Kitasatospora sp. NPDC059803. The sequence continues at coordinate 11,607 of NZ_JBHWIJ010000210.1, forward strand.
TAGCACGGTCGCGAACGATCCGTGACTTCCATGGTGTACCCGAGCGGCCAGAAACACAAACCCGCACGCCCACGAGTACACCGAATGGCGGCCTGTTTTGCGGCTCCCTCTATCCTCGGTTCCCGTGGACACCACCGAGAACGCCGACGACCACGCCGACGAGTCCCCGGGCGAGGCCACCGGGCCCGCGCAGACCCGCTCACCCGTTCGCCCCAGGCCGGGCGGGCCGCGCACGGCGGCCTTCTTCGACCTGGACAAGACCATCATCGCCAAGTCGAGCGCGCTGGCCTTCAGCCGCCCGTTCTACCAGGGCGGTCTGATCAACCGTCGGGCCGTACTGCGCAGCGCGTACGCCCAGTTCGTCTTCCTGGTCGGTGGCGCGGACCACGACCAGATGGAGAAGATGCGCGAGTACCTCTCCTCGCTCACCCGGGGCTGGAACGTCCAGCAGGTCCGCGAGATCGTCGCGGAGACGCTGCACAACCTGATCGACCCGATCATCTACGACGAGGCCGCCTCACTGATCGAGCAGCACCACGCGGCCGGTCGGGACGTGGTGATCGTCAGCAGTTCGGGCTCCGAGGTGGTCGAGCCGATCGGCGCGCTGCTCGGCGCGGACCACGTGATCGCCACCCGGCTCAAGGTCGAGGACGGCTGCTACACCGGCGAGATCGAGTACTACGCCTACGCCGAGAACAAGGCCGCCGCCATCCGGGAGTTGGCCGAGTCCGAGGGCTACGACCTGGCCGCTTCCTACGCCTACAGCGACTCCTCCACCGACCTGCCGCTGCTGGAGGCCGTCGGCCACCCGTCGGCGGTCAATCCCGACCGCGCGCTGCGGAAGGAGGCCCAGGCCCGGGAGTGGCCGGTGCTGGTCTTCGACCGGCCGGTGGAACTGCGGCGGCGGCTCCCGGAGTTCTCCGCGCCGAGCGGCTCGGTGCTGACGGCCGTGGCGATCGGGACGGCGGCCGTGACCGCCGGGGTCATCTGGTACCTGGCCCACCGGCGCCGTCCGGAGGCCTGAGCCGCCCGCCGCGGGCCCCGCAACGCAGCAGACGCGGGCCACCCACCGCGGACCCCCGCAACGCAGGCAAATCAGACAATCAGCGCAGAGTTCACTTTTCGGGTTCCCCTTTCGCCCGAAACGCGATACAAATGAAGCACGGCCCGCGAGACCCGGTCAGGACCCGAAGAGGTCAAACCGACAACGCAGTTAAGGCCCCACGGACCGCGTGTACAGATAACCGAGCACCCACATGCAGCCGACCCGCTGTCGGGCCGCTGGACCAGACGAACGGGCAGGATCCCCGTCTGATCAGCACTTCCGGTGCATGCATGGTCACCCGGTATCTGCACCAGCGGCGGCACCAGGCAGGATCAGGTGCCGCCGCATCTTCGTGTCAGAAGCGCCGGAAGAGCCCCGCGCCCCTCCCGCGCCCGCTCAGACCATCCCGCGCTGCATCGCCTCGCAGACCGCCGTGCTCTCCCGCACCCCGAGCCGCAGCGCCCGCCCGCAGTGCGCGATCCAGGCCGCCATCCCCTCAGGCGTGCCCGCCAGGTAGCCGGCCAGGGCCCGCCGGTAGGCGTCGGTGCCGAGTTCCGCCAGCCCGACCTCGGCCGGGCAGATCGACTTCGGGTCGAGCCCCTCGGCGAGCAGCACGATCCGCTGGGCGGCCCGCGCGATCACGCCGTTGTACGCGCCGAACGGCCGCAGCGCGAGCAGTTCGCCGTGCACCACGGAGGCGACCACCAGGGCCGGCGTCCCCACGCCCTGGCCCTCGGCGCGCGCCACCAGCAGCCGGGAGAGCTGGTCGAGCCGGGCCGCGACCTCCTCGGCACCCGGGGCGGGCGGCAGCACCGGCAGCGGCTCGTCCACCTGGGCGACCTCGACGCTCTCCACCGGCTTGAGCCCCAGCGGGAACAGCTCCTCGACGCCCTCGCCCGCGCGGCGGGGCCGCCCGGCGGACGGCTCGCCGTCGCCGACGGCGAGCAGGTGCAGCCGGGCCAGCACCTGGAGCGGCGAGTGCCGCCAGATGCTGAGCAGCTGGCCGGCCTCGGCGGCGATCCGCAGGGCCGCGCCGACCGTCCGGGCCTCGGGGTCCGCGCCGAAGTCGCTGCGGCGCCGGACCTCCTCCAGCGGCCAGTCGGCCCCGGCCAGCGCCGCCGACGCGCGGGCGCCGCGCAGCGCGGACTCGGAGGTGACCTCGGCCGCGCGGCGGCGCATCACCCGGTGGCCGTAGAGCCGGTCGACGGCCTTGCGCACCTCGGCCACGGCGTCGGGCACCCCGGGGAGCTGGGCCAGCGGGGCGAGGGGATCTGTTCCAGTGCTCACCTACCCGAGAGTAATGAACAGCCGGCCCCTCCCGGAACAGCAACCCCGGATCACCCGTTAGAGGCAATCCTCACTTCCCTCCGCCGAGGAGGCCCAAACCCCGGCTAGCATGGCCACTATCGGAGACGATAACTATTTCCACTTAGGGGCCTCGGCATGTGCGACCCCTGAGCAGGTGGCCCCCGAGCGCGGGCCCAGAGCGAGAGCCGGAGTCCCAGATGAAGATCGCCTTCGTCGGCAAGGGCGGCAGCGGGAAGACCACGCTGTCCGCACTGTTCATCCGCCATCTGGCCGCCGTGGGCCGGCCGGTCATCGCCGTCGACGCCGACATCAACCAGCACCTGGGCCCGGCCCTGGGTCTGACGGATGCCCAGGCCGCGGAGCTGCCCTCGCTCGGCGCGCACCTGCCGGAGATCAAGGAGTACCTGCGCGGCAGCAACCCACTGATCCGCTCAGCCGACGAGATGATCAAGACCACGCCGCCCGGCCGGGGTTCGCGCCTGCTGCGGATCGTCGAGGAGAACCCGGTCTACGCCGCCTGCGCCCGCCCGATCGCCCTGGACGAGGGCTCGGTCCGGCTACTGGCGACCGGCGCCTTCACCGAGGAGGACCTCGGGGTGGCCTGCTACCACTCCAAGGTCGGCGCCGTGGAACTGCTGCTCAACCACCTGCTGGACGGCCCCGACGAGTACCTGGTCACCGACATGACGGCGGGCTCGGACTCCTTCGCCTCCGGCCTGTTCACCCGCTTCGACCTGACCTTCCTGGTGGCCGAGCCGACCCGCAAGGGCGTCTCCGTCTACCGCCAGTACAAGGACTACGCCCGCGACTTCGGCGTCCGGCTGCGGGTGATCGGCAACAAGGTGCAGGGCCCGGACGACCTGGCGTTCCTGCGCAGGGAGGTCGGCGACGACCTGCTCACCACCTTCGGGCACTCGGACTGGGTGCGCCGTCTGGAGCAGGGCGCCGAGCCGCCGCTGAAGTCGCTGGAGCCGGCCAACCGGGCCGTCCTGGAGGAACTGCGGGCCGAGGCCGAGGCCGCGTACGGGCAGCGGGACGTGCGGCGCTACACCGAGCAGGCCGTGCTCTTCCACGTGCGCAACGCGGAGAGTTGGGCCAACGCCAAGGTCGGCGTCGACCTCGCGGCCCAGGTAGACGAGACCTTCGTGCTGGGCGGGCTCGGGGTCGGCGGCGAGCGGCCCGCCCCGGCGGGTGCACACGTCTGACGCCGCTCCGCCCGAACGGGGCGGGGGGGGGGGGGCCGCCCCGCCGGGGGCGGCGGCCCCGCCGCGCG
>NZ_JBHWIJ010000211.1:0-5984 GCF_042732255.1 Kitasatospora sp. NPDC059803
GCACCCGGGTGATCTCCCCGCTGTCCACCTCGTCCGGCTCGGCCGCCGCCGGCTCGTCGGCCACCTGCCGCCCCTCCAACCGGACGCCGCGCCGCCGGGCCAGCGGGTACGCCCCGGCGAGCGCGTCGTCCACCAGGTCGTACACCGAGACCCTGGTGAGCGAGAGGGCGAGCGCGCCCGCCTGGATCCGGGAGAGCTCGAACAGGTCGTCCACCATGCCGGTGAGCCGTTCGACCTCGGTGCCGATCCGCACCAGGTAGCGGTCGGGGTCCTCGGCGACGCCGTCCTCCAGCGCCTCGGCCATCGCCCGCAGGCCGGCCAGCGGGGTGCGCAGGTCGTGCGAGATCCACGCGACCAGCTCCCGGCGGGAGTGCTCCAGGGCCTGCTCGCGCGCCCTGGACTCCGCCAGCCGGGCACTGGTGGCGGCCAACTCCTCGCTCAGCGCGGCGAGTTCCGCGCCGAGCGGATGGTCGGGCGCGGTGAACCCGGCGTCGCTGCCGACCGTCCGGACGGCCTCGGTCAGCGCCCGGCTGCCGGCCACCACCTGGCGGCCGAGCAGCGCGGCGGTGAGCAGCGAGACGACGGCGGCCATGCCGAGCACCGTGATGACCACGCCGAGGTCGTGGGTGGACAGGAACATCGCCTGCGCCACGGCGAACGTCCCGGAGGTCACTGCGAGGACGGTCACGACCGCCACGCAGAACAGGGACAGGGCGACGGAGCGGCGGCGCAGCAGCCGGATCGCCGCCCAGCCGAGCAGGCCGGCTCCGCCCGCGCCGAGGGCGGCGAACAGGGCGATCAGCAGCAGGTCCTTCACTCCGCACCGCCCTGCGGGCAGGCCCGGTCGCGGGGAGCCGGATCGTGAGGCGCCGGATCGCGGGGCGCCGGATCGCGGGGCGCCGGATCGTAGCGGTAGCCGACACCCCAGACGGTGCTGATCAGGGCGGGCGCGGCCGGGTCGTCCTCGATCTTCTCGCGCAGCCGCCGGACGTGGACGGTGACGGTGGAGAGGTCGCCGAAGTCCCAGCCCCAGACCCGCCGCATCAGATCCTGTCGGGAGAACACCGTCCCGGGGTGCCGGAGCAGGAACGCCAGCAGGTCGAACTCCCGTAGGGTGAGGGCGAGTTCGCGCGCGCCCCGGTGGGCGCGGCGGGCCTTCGGGTCGAGCGTGACGTCCCCCGAGCGCAGCACCCCGCCGACCGTCCCGTCGGCCGTCCCGTCACCCGGCCCGTCGGCGGTCCCGCTCCCCGCCCGGGCGCGGCGCAGCACCGACTGCACCCGCAGCACCAGTTCGCGCGGGCTGAACGGCTTGGTGACGTAGTCGTCCGCACCCAGCTCCAGGCCGAGGATGCGGTCCGCCTCGTCGCCCTTGGCGGTGAGCAGCACCACCGGCAGCGCGGCGCCCCCGGCGGAGGCCCGCAGCCTGCGCAGCACCTCCAGCCCGTCGAGGCCGGGCAGCATGAGGTCCAGCACCAGCAGGTCGGGGCGGGTGCGCTCGGCGAGGTCCAGGCCCAGCGCACCGTCGGCGGCCCGGTCCACGTGGTGCCCGGCGCGGGTGAGGTAGCCGGCGACGACCTCGGCCACGGTCGGGTCGTCGTCGATCACCAGGATGTGCGAGGTGTCGTTCACCTCGCCGAGGATAGGAGGCCTCGGCGGTGGACGCGGACGGAAGCGGGCCCGCGTTCGCGTTCCGTAAGATCCGCCGCCCACCCGTAGCCCGCCCCGGCCTACCCGACCCGGCCCGGCCCGATCCGCCGGACGGGTCAGCCGCCGAGGCGTCCGACTTCCGTAAGGCTGCGCCGCCACCGCACCCCGCCGTCCCGCACTTAGCGTGGCCGGGTGACCTCACCCACCTCCCCCGTCTCCCCCGTCGACGTCGTGCTGCCCTGCCTCGACGAGGCCGCCGCGCTGCCCTGGGTGCTGGGGCGGATCCCGGACGGCTGGCGGGCCGTCGTCGTCGACAACGGCTCCCGGGACGGCTCCGCCGACCTCGCCCGCTCGCTCGGCGCGACGGTGGTCGAGGAGCCCCGGCGCGGGTTCGGCGCCGCCTGCCACGCCGGGCTGCGCGCCGCCACCGCCGACCTGGTCTGCTTCCTGGACTGCGACGGCTCCCTCGATCCCGCCCAGCTCCCGCTGGTCACCGGCCCGGTGCTGGCCGGCTCCGCCGACCTGGTGCTGGGCCGCCGCCGCCCGGCCACCGCCGGGGCGTGGCCGCTGCACGCCCGCCTGGCCAACACCGTCCTGGCCCGACGGCTGCGCGCCCGCACCGGCGCGCCGCTGCACGACCTCGGCCCGATGCGGGCCGCCCGCCGGGAACAGCTGCTGGCCCTGGGGCTCGGCGACCGGCGGTCCGGCTACCCGCTGGAGATGGTGCTCGCCGCCTCGGCCGCCGGGCTGCGGATCACCGAGACCCCCGTCGACTACCTGCCGCGCGCGGGCCGCTCCAAGGTCACCGGCACCCTGCGCGGCACCCGCCAGGCCGTCCGCGACATGCGGGCCGTGCTGGCCGCGCCCCCGCCGACCCTGCTGGTGATCGCCAAGTCGCCCGTCCCCGGCCGGGTGAAGACCCGGCTCACCCCGCCGTGCACCCCCGAACAGGCCGCCGCCCTGGCCGAGGCCGCCCTCGCCGACACCCTGCACACCCTGGGCACGATGCCGGCCGGGCGGCGCGTGCTCGTCCTGGACGGCGAACCGGGCGGCTGGCTGCCCCCCGGCTGGGAGGTCGTCGCGCAGACCGGCGGCGGGCTGGACGAACGGCTGGCCGCCGCCTTCGCGCACGCGGCCCGGGTGGCCCCGCGCGCCCCGGCGCTGCTGGTCGGGATGGACACCCCGCAGCTGAGCGCCGCCGCGCTGGCCGAGCCGCTGTCGGCCGCACGGCGGGCGGGCACGGACGCCTGGTACGGCCCGGCGGCGGACGGCGGCTTCTGGGCGCTGGGCCTGGCCCGGCCGACCGCCGAACTGGCCGCGCGCCTGCTGCACGGCGTGCCGATGTCCACCGCGAGGACCGGCGCGACACTCCTGGAACGCCTCGCCGCAGCCGACTTGACGATCCATCAGCTTCCATCGCTCACCGATGTGGACACCGTCGAGGATGCCCGCCGCGTCGCCGCCGAGGCCCCGGACAGCCGTTTCGCCGCCCAGCTGGTGACGGTCGGCCTGAAGCCGGAGGTGGCGAGTTGACGACCACCACCGCCTGGGTGGACGACCCGTTCGCCGACGCCGTCCGCACCGGGCGCGGCCCGCTCTGGCTGCGCCGCGAGGACGGCCACCGCCTCCGGCTGGACATCGAACGCTGGTGCGCCCCGGCGGCCGGCGCCGACCACAGCCTGCTCCGGCGCTGCGCCCGCCGTTCCGCGCCCGTCCTCGACCTCGGCTGCGGGCCCGGGCGGCTGGTCGCCGCGCTGCTCGCCCTCGGCGTCCCGGCCCTAGGCGTCGATGTGACCAGGGCGGCCGTCGCCCGCACGGTCGGACTGGGCGGCCCGGCGCTCTGCCGCTCGGTCTTCGACCGGCTGCCCGCCGAGGGCCGCTGGGGCGCCGCGCTCCTCGCCGACGGCAACCTCGGCATCGGCGGCGACCCGGACGCCCTGCTCCAGCGGGGCGCCGAACTCATCGCGCCGGACGGGCTGTTGCTGGTCGAGGTGGAGCCCGTGGAGGTGGACGAGCAGGTCACCGTCCAGGTCGAGGGCCCGGACGGCCGACTCGGGCCGGCCTTCCCCTGGGCCCGGCTCGGCACGGCCGCCGCCCTCAGGCGGGCCCACGCCGCCGCCGGGCTGGTCGAAGCGGAACGCTGGACCTCACACGGCCGCCGCTTCCTCGCCCTGCACAAGCGGTGAGGCGCACACGACCGCTGCTCCGGACGGCCACGGCCGCACCGCCCCCGGCGCGATCCCCGGGACGGCGGTGCGGCTGCAGCGCCGCTCGGACGGCAGGGAGGCCGGAAGGCCGCCCGCGATCGAGATCGACAGGGCGGCGAGGAGGAAGATTGGCGCCGGGGTCCAAGGAGCCTTGCAGGATGCCGGTCGTGCACCACGCGTGCGGCTGTCGCCCAACCGCCTCTTGGCCCCACGGTCAGGGGTGCCCCGGCGGCACCCTTCGAGGCGTCCCGGCCGAGCCTGCCACATGCCCCGGGCCGCGACAAGACGTCCGACCGGCCGCCTACTCCCGGCCCACCGGCCGCCACTGCGGGTGCTCGCGCTCGGCCCATCGGCGCTCCACCAGCCCGGTCCGCATCCCGAGCCGCGCCTGCGGATCCCGCCAGGCCATCCGGACGTGTCCGACCACCACGACGGCGATGGCGGCGGCCAGCCAGTCGTGGACGAAGGTCGCCCCGGTCCGCCAGGAGGGCGGGGCGAGGCGGGGCAGCCACATCAGCAGCCCGGTGCCGACGATCACCAGCATCGAGCCGAGCGTCCACTGCGCGTAGAGCTTCTGCCCGGCGTTGAACTTGCCCGCCGGCCGGTGCGGGGTGCGGCGCCGGACGGCGCGCAGCCAGTCCCAGTCCGCCGGGGTGAAGCGGCTCAGCCGGGCGGCGTCCGCGCGCAGCGCCCGCGAGGCGAGCCCGAGCAGCAGCGGCACGGGCAGCGCGAGGCCGCACCACACGTGCACCGTCACCACCAGCCGCCGGTTGCCGACCAGTTCGGCGAGCGGGGCGAGGTAGAGGCAGGCCGCCGTGGCCAGGCAGACGCCGGTCAGCGCGGCGGTCGTCCGGTGCACCCAGCGCTCGGCCCGGGTGAAGCGCAGCAGGAGTTCAGCCGGTGGGCGCATCGTCACGTCCGTTCGACCGGCCGACCCAGGCGTCGACGTCGTACCCGTTGCGCTCCCAGTAGCCCGGCTCCACCGAGCCGGTCACGGTGATCCCGGAGAGCCACTTTGCGGACTTGTAGAAGTACATCGGCGCGACGTACAGCCGCACCGGGCCGCCGTGGGTGTGGGAGATGGGGTTGTCCTGCATCCGCAGCGCGACCAGCACGTCGTCCCGTCGGGCCTGCGCCAGCGTCAGGCTCTCGGTGTACGCGCCGTCGAAGCAGCTGAACCGGACGGCCCCGGCCCCCGGCCGCACGCCCGCGGCGTCCAGCAGGTGCGCGAGCGGCACCCCCTCGAACGGGGTGTCCGGCACCCGCCAGCCGGTCACGCACTGCACGTCCCGCACGAGCCGCCGCTGCGGCATCGCCCGCAGGTCCGGCAGGCGGAACGTCGCGGGCTGCTCCACCATCCCGTCGACGCTGAGCGTGTAGTCCGCCACGCTCCGCTCCGGGACGGACGACACCACCGAGTAGTACCGGAATCCGTTGTTGCCCGGCAGCAGCCCGCTCAGTCCGCTCGGGTCCCGTTCGGCCAACCCCGACTCGGCCCGTTGCAGGTACGGCCCCGCCGCCACCCCGACGGCCCCGAGCCCGAGCAGCCCGAGCACCACCCGCCGCCCCACCGGGGTGCCCCTGCCTTCTTCGCCTGTTCTGTCCACGCCCCCGATTGCACCAGCCCGAGCCCGGCCGGCGCGAGGCCCGGCACCGGTCCGTCAGCCTTTCGTCATCTCCGCCAGCAGGGCCCCACGGCCGAGCGGCGGGGCAGCCGAGCGGCGGGAGATCGTTTTCCAGTCAAGTTCGACGATCTTTCGAATCCCGTATTCCCCCAGGTCCGACCGCGCCACTACGGTGCCACGCATCCCCGTTGTTCCCCTCTCCCCGGCCGGCCGCAACCGCCGGGGCTACCGATCGGACCGGTGCGCCGTGACCAGAATCCTCCGTCAGCTGTGGACCCACGCGGGAAGAGCGGCGGCCGTCGTCGCGCTCCTCGCCGCCGCCCTCACCGGCACGGCGGCCGGAACCGCCACCGCCGCCACCCCGGCCGCCCCCGCGGCAACCGCCTCGGTGGGCGGCTGGACCTGCCCCGGAACGCCCGTCCCGGACGGCTACGTCATCACCATGTTCAACTCCCGCGGCTGCAACAACCACGGCGCCTGGTTCCAGGCGCCCGCCCAGAACCGC
>NZ_JBHWIJ010000211.1:5994-6381 GCF_042732255.1 Kitasatospora sp. NPDC059803
CGCCGCGCGCGCGCCCCCGCGCTCTCACCACACAACACAAATATCCACCCCGGCCGCCCACACCCCCCCGCCGGCTCCCCCCCCCCCCCCGCCCAGAACCGCCTGTGGACCTGCTCCGGCTCGCCGATCGTCTCCGGCTACGTCCTGACCAACTACAACCCCCAGGGGTGCAGCGGCGTCGGCGCCTGGTTCCACGAACTGGTCCGCAACGGCATCTGGACCTGCCCCTACTCGCCGATCCCGGCCGGCTACCGCAGCACCAGCTACGACGCCCGCGGCTGCAACGGCCTCGGCGCCTGGCTCACCATCAAGGCCTGACCCACACCCGTCGGGGGGGGGCCCCCGCCCCCCCGGCGGCCCCCCCCCCCCCGCCGCGGGGGCACGGGG
>NZ_JBHWIJ010000211.1:6391-15193 GCF_042732255.1 Kitasatospora sp. NPDC059803
CGCCCGCGCGGGCTCTCCCCGGCGGGGCGGCTCTTTCAACACCACCAGCCCCCCCCCCCCCCGGGGGGGGCCCCCCCCCCCCCCCGGGGGGCCCCCCGTCCGCGTCGTCACGTTGTCACGTCGTCATTCCGGGCCGAACACTCCGCACACGCAGCACAGGCAACACGCGCCGCACACACCGTTTCACCAGCAGAAAAGAAGTCCGCCCGCAGCGGACGAGAAAAAAGGCACAGGAGGAAAAACCACTCCCGGCCACTTCTAACTTATAGCGTACGGGGGGCCTTGCGGCAAGGCCCCGGTCGTGCCGCACAATCGTCGACCTGAACCGGAATCCGCGGAAATTTGGGGTCGCGAAAATGCGTGTGCTGTTGTCGACGTACGGGTCCCGCGGGGATGTCGAACCGCTGGTGGGGCTCGCGGCGCGGCTGCGGGAGTCCGGCTCGCAGGTGCGGGTGTGTGCGCCGCCGGACGAGGACTTCGCGCAGCGGTTGGCCCACATCGACGTGCCGCTGGTGCCGGTCGGCCCGTCGGCGCGGGCGCTGACGGCGGCGCCGGCGTCGCCGTCGTCCCTGCCGGAGCGTGCGGCCGCGGTGATCGCCGGGCAGTTGGAGGCGGTCACGGCGGCGGCCGAGGGCTGCGACGTGCTGGTGGCCACCGGCATGCTGCCGGCTGCGGCGGGCGCGCTGTCGGTGGCCGAGAAGCTGGGCATCCGCTCCGTGTCGGTGACCTTCCAGCAGCTGACCCTGCCCTCGCCGGGCCGCCCGCCGCTGGCGTACCCGGGCCGGCCGTTCCCGCCGGAGGTGACCGACAACCGGGTGCTGTGGGGCCTGGACGCCGAGAGCATCAACGCGCTGTTCGGCGCGGCGCTCAACACCAACCGGGCGTCGATCGGCCTGCCGCCGGTGGACGACGTCCGCGACTACGTCATCGGCGACCGGCCGTGGCTGGCGACCGACCCGGTCCTGGACCCGTGGCAGGAACCGGCGGACCTGGACGTCGTGCAGACCGGCGCGTGGATCCTGCCGGACCGACGCCCGCTGCCGGCCGGGTTGGAGGCCTTCCTGGCCGCCGGCGCACCGCCGGTGTACGTGGGCTTCGGCAGCATGCCGATGCTCGCCTCCCAGGACGCCGCCCAGGTGGCCGTCGAGGCGGTCCGCGCGCAGGGCCGTCGCGTGGTCGTGGCCCACGGCTGGGCCGGCCCGGGGCGTGTCCGGGCCCCGATCGACGACCGGGGCGACTGCTTCGTCGTCGGCGAGGTCAACCAGCAGGCGCTGTTCGGCCGGGTGGCCGCCGTCGTGCACCACGGCGGGGCGGGCACCACGACGACGGCCACCCGGGCCGGCGCGCCCCAGGTCGTCGTCCCGCAGACCGCGGACCAGCCGTACTGGGCCAGCCGGGTGGCCGAGCTGGGCATCGGCGTGGCACTCGACGGGCCGACCCCGACCACCGAGTCCCTGTCCGCCGCGCTCAGGACGGCCCTCGCCCCCGAGACCCGGGTGTGGGCGACCGCCGTGGCCACCATGATCCGCACCGACGGCGCGGCGCTGGCCGCACAACTGCTGCTCGACGCGGCCGGCCGCTGAGGCGTGCCGGATAATTCCACCCGCCGCCACCCCCGATTTCCCGGCCGACCGCCCGAGGAATCGAAAAGCTCGAAGCACCTGGAGCCAGGTTTGTCCCCCATCTCGTCCTCCTCGTCCTCCTCGTCCGAACCGAATTCGCCCGCCGACGACTGGCGGTCCGGCGAACTGCGGGCGGAGAACGCGTACGTCGGCAGGCTGTACGAGCGCCTCGAAGCGCAGCGCGCACTCGCGGCCGCCCGGCTGCGCCAGGTCCACCTCCAGGAGAAGGGCGGGACGATCCAGGCCCTCCTGGAGCGCGACACCATGGAGATCCACCACACCCGCCGGCTGGCGGCGCTGCACGCCGCCGAGTACGGGCTGTGCTTCGGCCGGATCGACGACGCCGACGGCGAGCGGCAGTACATCGGCCGGATCGCCCTGTCGGACGGCGACCACGAGCCGCTGCTCACCGACTGGCGGGCGGCGGCCGCGGAGCCGTTCTACCGGGCGACGCCCGCCGCACCGGGCGGCGTGGTGGCGCGACGGCACCTGCGGACCAAGGGCCGGACCGGCGTCGACTTCGACGACGACGCCTTCGGGGTGGGCGCCCCCGCGGGCCGCAGCGACGCCGAGCTCAGCGGGGAGGGCGCCCTGCTCGCCTCGCTGACGGCGGCCCGGACGGGGCGGATGGGCGACATCGTCTCCACCATCCAGGCCGAGCAGGACCGCGTCATCCGCGACGCGCTCGGCGGCGTCCTGGTCGTGCAGGGCGGCCCGGGCACCGGCAAGACCGTCGTCGCCCTGCACCGCGCCGCGTACCTGCTCTACACCCACCGCGACCGGCTGGCCAAGCACGGTGTGCTGGTCATCGGGCCGAACACGACGTTCCTGCGCTACATCGACCAGGTGCTTCCCGCGCTCGGCGAGAGCGAGGTCGTGCTGAGCAGCATCGGCACGCTCTACCCGGGGGTGACGGGGACCGGCGCCGAGACGCCCGAGGCGGCCGCCGTCAAGGGCGACGCCCGGATGGCCCAGGTCCTCGCCGCCGCACTGGAGGGCCTGCGGCAGCTGCCGGAGGAGTCGTGGACCATCACCGTGGGCAAGACCTCGCCCTACCACCAGGAGCTCCGGATCGGCCGGGCGCTCTGCGAGCGGGCCCATGCCGCCGCGCACCGGAGCGGCAGGCCGCACAACGCGGCCCGGGCCGACCTGGTGGAGCGGCTCTCCTCGGAGCTGGCCCTGCGGATCGCCCGGGACCAGGGCGGGAAGATGGACCTGGACGCCGTGGCGGACCTCGCCGACGCGCTCGTCGACGAGCCCGAGTTCCAGGCCGTGGCCCAGAAGCTGTGGCCGCTGCTGAACCCGGAGCAGGTGCTCACGAGCCTGTTCGGCTCCCCGGAGCTGCTGGCGAGCGCGATGCCGGACTTCACCGAGGCCGAACGCGCCGCACTGCTGCGCGAACTGCCGGTCCCGGAGCGGGAGTCCGGCGCCGAGGAGGCCGAGGAGGCCGAGGAGGCCGCCGAGGAGCCCGTGACCGCCGCGACCACCCGGACCACCTGGACCACCGACGACGTGCCGCTGCTCGACGAGGCCGCCGAACTGCTCGGCCCGCTTCCGGGCGCCGCCGTCGCCCGCCGGGCCGAGGCCGCCGCCGAGGCGGCGGAGCTGGAGTTCGCCAAGATCGTCCTCGACGACTTCGGCGTGGGCCTGGTCGAGATGGACGCGAAGATGCTGGCCCGCCAGTACCGCGGCGAGGAGTCGCTCCGGCCGCTGGCCGAGCGCGCGGCCGAGGACCGGACCTGGGGCTACGGGCACGTGATCGTGGACGAGGCCCAGGAGCTGTCCCCGATGGCCTGGCGGATGCTGGCCCGCCGCTGCCCCGGCCGTTCCATGACGATCGTCGGCGACCTGGCGCAGACCGGCGCGCCGGCCGGGCTGAGCTCCTGGGGCCAGGCCCTCGACACGTACACGGCGGGGCGCTGGCGCACGGTGGAACTCACCATCAACTACCGCACCCCGGCCGAGATCATGCAGGTCACCGAGGGCGTCCTGCGGGCGCTCGACCCGTCGCTCGCCGCCCCCACCGCGGTACGCAGCGGCGGAACCCGCCCGTGGAGCCTGCGGATCCCCGCGGACGGCCGGGCGGCGGCGCTGCGCGGCGCCGTCGAACGGGAGCTCGCGGCGCTGGACGGCGGCCGGCTGGCGGTCATCCACGCGCCTGATGCCCCGGCCGAACTGCTCGACGGGATCGCCGAGTTGGCAGGTGTCTGCGTCAACGACGTTCCGGCGTCGCTGGATTCGCCGGCCGTCCTGCTGACGGCCGCCCAGTCCAAGGGGCTTGAGTTCGACGCCGTCCTGGTCGTGGAGCCCACCGAGATCCTCGCGGCGCACGCCCACGGCGTGAACGACCTCTACGTCGCCCTCACCCGTGCGACGAAGTCCCTCGGGGTGCTGCACAGCCGGGACCTGCCGGAGATGCTGCAGGGGCTGGAGCCCCGCTGAGGACGGCGGTCGCTCTCCCGCGCACCAGGACGCCGACCGCGACGCACGCCAACGCGGCACCGTAGGCGGCCCGTTGGGCCTCGACCCCGCCCGTCAGATAGAGGTACTGCCCGGCGGCGGGGACGGCGAGCCACTCCCCGCGGCCGGTGAGGCCCACCAGGGCCACCACCAGCAGGCCGTACCAGGGGTAGGCGGGCGCGGCGAGGAGCAGGGCCGTACCGGTGACGAACAGGGCGCCGTCCCAGGGGCGGGCGGGGTCGCCGCGCCGGAGCACCCACAGGGCGACGGCGGCTAGGACCGCCCCGGCGGCCCACGGCAGCAGGGCGTCCGGCAGGAGGAGGGCGAGCAGGCCGAAGCGGTCGAGGTGCCCCTGCTCGTACCCCTCCTCCTTCAGGTAGCCGGGCAGGTAGCCGAGCACACCGGTGCCGGAGGCGGCGAGGTAGGGCAGGTAGGCCAGGGCGAACGCGCCGAGCGAGGCGCCCAGCAGCAGGGCGTTCTCGCGCGGGCGCCGGCGGGCCAGCGCGCCCGGCAGGGCCAGTGCGGGGATCAGCTTGACCGCCACCGCCGCGCCGAGCAGCGCGCCGGCCCGCGTCGCCTTCCGCCGGGCCGCGTACCCGAGGCCCACGACCAGCAGCAGCGCCCCGAGGGTGTCCACGTGCGCGTCGTTGACCGACCACACCGTCACGCCGGGGCACCACCCCCACAGCGCGGCCCGCCGGCTGCCCCGCCCGATCACGAGCAGCGCCCCCGTGGTCGCCACCGCGAGCAGGGCGCCGGCGGCCTGCATCCCGCGCACCCCTCCCCCGAAGGGGTGCAGGGCGAGGAACCAGGCCTCCGCGACCGGCGGGTAGATGGTGTGCACGGCGGGCCGGTTGATGCGGGTGCAGTCGCCGGCGGCGGTGCGCCGCTCGTCCCAGCCGTCGCAGGCGCCGCCGGTCGGCCACAGGTCGGGGGTGCGCAGCCGGGCGAGCGCCGGGTCGTCCGGGGTGTACACGTACGGGGAGGTGCCGGCGGCCTGGACCCGGCCGTCCCAGACGTAGCGGTAGGCGTCGTCGCTGGTGCGCGGCGGGGCGAGCAGGCCGACGGCGGCGACGGCGACGCTCCCGGCCAGGACCAGCGGCACGACCTGACGGCCGCCCACCCGGCGCAGCGCCAGCAGGGCGAGCGCGTACAGGGCGGCGTCGACGGCGTACCAGGCGTACAGCGGCGCGCGGTGGCCGAGCGTGCCGCCGCCGGTGACGGTGAGGGCGAGCGCGGCGGTCAGGGCGGCCAGCGCGAGCAGACAGGGCAGCACGCGGGCGGGCCGGAGGCGGATGCGCAGGGGGCGGGTGGGCACGCGCCCACCCTGCCACCGGGCGGCGGCGCGCGACCGCAGCGGCGTGGCGCCGTTCGGATTCCGTAAGCACGTCGTGCCGCCGCGAAACCGGGGCCCGGCGGTTCCATGGACGGGTGACTCCGAACCTCCTTCCGCGATTCCGCTCGGCGCTGCACGAGCCGCGCACCGCCGTGGTGCTCGGCCGCTGGCTGGGCGCCGCGCTGCTGGTGTGCTTTCTGACCGGGCTGGTCAGCCACGCCCTCCAGGACCCGCCCGGCTGGCTGACGCCGTATCTGTTGAGCCGCCCGGTGAACGGCTACCGGGTGACCCAGGGGCTGCACGTGATCAGCGGCCTGGCGGCCGTTCCGTTGCTGGGGGCGAAGCTGTGGACGGTCTACCCGCAGCTGTTCGCGTGGCCGCCGGTGCGCGGCGTGGCGCACGCGCTGGAGCGGCTGGGGATCTTCGTGCTGGTCGCGGCGATGCTGCTGGAGCTGTTCACCGGGCTGTTCGACACCCTGCAATGGTATCCGTGGCCGTTCCCGTTCCGCCAGACGCACTTCTGGCTGGCCTGGCTGGCCGCCGGCGGCCTGTTCGTCCACCTCGCGGCCAAGGGCCCGCTGATCGCGCGGCACTGGCGACGCCCGGCGGCCGGGCTGCCGCAGCGGCGGGCGTTCCTCGCCGCCGTGACGGCCGCGGTGGGTGTGGTCACGCTCACCACGGCCGGGCAGACCGTCCCCTTCCTGCGCCGGCTGGTCCTGCTGGCCCCGCGCCGCCCCGACCTGGGCCCGCAGGGGCTGCCGGTCAACCGGACCGCCGCGCAGGCCGGGACGGTCACCGTGCCGGCCGACTGGCGGCTCCGGGTGGACGGCCCGCAGCCGTACCGGCTCTCCCTCGCCGAGCTGAACCAACTTCCGCAGTACGAGGTGCACTTGCCGATCTCCTGTGTGGAGGGGTGGAGCTTCTCGGCGCGCTGGACCGGGGTGCGGGTGGCCGATCTGCTGGTCCGGGCGGGCGCCCCGGCCGGCTCGGGTCTGCTGATCACCTCGCTGGAGGCGGACGGCCCGTACCGCGAGATGCGGATGCCCGCCGAGTACGCCGTCGACCCGCTCACCCTGCTCGCCCTGCGGATCAACGGCGAGGTGCTGACGGCGGACCACGGCTTCCCGGCGCGGATCATCGCGCCCAACCGGCCGGGGGTGCTGCAGACCAAGTGGGTCGCGCGCCTGGAGGTGATCTGATGCCCCGGTGGCTGCGCGCGGTGCTGCTGCTCGGCGGGCTCGCCCTGATCGGCTTCGGCCTGTCGGGCCTGCTCACCGACTCCTACATCACCGACCCGCTCGACGTAGCGGTCTGGGCGGTGGGCGGGGTGCTGCTGCACGACGGGCTGTGGGTGCCGCTGCTCTGCCTGGTCGGCGCGCGACTGGCGCGCGACTGGGCGTTGCGCGGCTGGCTGGTCGTCGCGGCGGCGGTGAGCGCGATCGGGCTGCCGGCGGTGCTGCGGGACGGCGAGAACCACGGCAACTCCTCCCTGCTGCCGCTGCCGTACCTGCGCAACTGGCTGCTGGTGCTGGCCGCCACCGCCGGGCCGGTGCTGCTGTTCGCACTCGTCCGGTGGTGGCGGCGGCGCCCGCGGGTCAGACGCCCGGCAGACCCGTCGTGAGCCCGTCCAGGGCGTGCGAGCAGACGCAGTCCCGGGCGGCGGGCAGGCTCTCCAGCGCCTTGAACAGCACCGTGCGCAGCCGGTCGACGTTTCCGGCGAAGACCTCCAGCACCTCGGCGTGGGTGACGCCCTCGCCGCTCTCCACGCCCGCGTCGAGGTCGGTGACCAGCGCCAACGAGGTGTAGCAGAGGCCGAGTTCGCGGGCGAGGACGGCCTCCGGGTGGCCGGTCATGCCCACCACGGACCAGCCGTTCGCGGTGAACCAGCGGGACTCGGCGCGGGTGGAGAAGCGCGGGCCCTCGATCACCACCAGGGTGCCGCCGTCCACCGGCTCCCAGGCCGCGCCCCGGGCGGCGTCCAGGGCGGCGCGCCGCCCGTCCGGGCAGTACGGGTCGGCCATCGAGACGTGCACCACCTCGGGCACCGCCCCGCCGGGCAGCGGCAGACCGTCGTAGTAGGTCTGCACCCGGCCGGAGGTGCGGTCGACGAACTGGTCGGGCACCAGCAGCGTGCCGGGCCCGTACTCCGGGCGCAGCCCGCCGACGGCGCACGGTCCGAGCACCTGGCGCACGCCCAGGGAGTGCAGCGCCCACAGGTTGGCCCGGTAGTTGATCCGGTGTGGCGGCAGGCCGTGGCCGCGCCCGTGCCGGGGGAGGAAGGCGACCCGGCGGCCGGCCACCTCGCCCAGGAACAGCGCGTCGCTGGGCGGCCCGTACGGCGTGTCGACGCGCAGTTCGGTCACGTCGTCGAGCAGCGCGTAGAGCCCTGAGCCGCCGATCACGCCCAGTTCGGCGCGCGGAGCACCGGTTCCCTGATCGATCGTCATCGTTCGTACCCTTCCTCGGGGAGGCGTCCCGGCCACTCTAGGGTCCGCGCGGCGCCGCCGGTCCTTACGGTTCCGGGACGGCGGGCGGGGCCGGATGGCCGCGGGCCGTCGGGGTGGTCCGGGGCGGCCGAGCGGGTGACCTGCCGGACGTGTCGGCGGTGGCGCGCCCCACCCGGCGTGCGTCGGTGGGTGTGCGCCGCCTCCGGGCGGTGCGCGCCCTGTTCCCGAAGTTGAGAGCCGCCGATGCCTCCCACCGTTCGTCTTCGCCGCCTCGTCCCCGCCGCCCTGTGCGCGCTCGCCGTGGCCCTCACCGCTCCCGCGGCCCAGGCCGCTCCCCCGGGCCGCGGCCCGGGCACCGACCCCGGCCGGGGGTACGACGGAGGGAGGTACGACTGGGAGAGCGTGGCGGCCTGCGAGAGCAGCGGCGACTGGCACGTCAACACCGGCAACGGCTACTTCGGCGGCCTCCAGTTCGACACCCCCACCTGGCGCGAGAACGGCGGCCTCGCCTACGCCCCACGCCCCGACCTCGCCAGCCGCGAGGAACAGATCGCGGTGGCCCAGCACCTCGCCGGGCGGCGCGGCCTCGCCCCCTGGCCCGCCTGCGGCGCCCGCGCCACCCGCGGCCACGACCGCGAGCGCGACGCCGCCCTGCCCCCTCCGCCCGCACCCGCACCCGCGCCCGCGCCCCCGGCGGACAGCGACAGTGCCGGCGCCGAGGCCGGCGACGGCGGGTGGACGGTCCGCGAGGGCGACACCCTGGGCGACCTCGCCGAAACCCTGCGCGTGCCCGGCGGCTGGCCCGCCCTCTACGCGCTCAACCGCGCCGCCATCGGCGACGACCCGGACCTCATCCAGCCGGGCACGGTGCTGCGCCTGCCGTCCTGAACCCGGCTCCCGCACAGCAGTCGGCCCGCCCGGTCGCACAGGACCGGGC
>NZ_JBHWIJ010000212.1:0-15178 GCF_042732255.1 Kitasatospora sp. NPDC059803
GTGAGCAGGCGCAGCGCCACCGGGTCGGGCAGCGGCGGGGCCCGCCCCCCGGGCGGCCCGGCCCCCCCGCCCGCCAGCCCGCGCGGGGCGAGCCCGGGCCGGTCGGGGCTCTCGCCCCGGCCGGCGGCGGGGGGGGCGGCGCGGCGGCCGGGCCGGACGCCGTCCGCCTCGGCCTGGCGGTCGGTGGTGCCGACCAGGCGCTCGCGGTGCGGGGCGACGGCCCGCGGCATCAGGATGTCGGCGTAGGCCGAGCCCGCGCCGACCGCCGGTGCGGCGGCCGCGGCCGCCTCCTCGCTCTCCTCGGCGACCTCTGCGGGCACCGGTTCGATCGGGGCGGGGCCGACGGCGAGGTCGCCGCGGAAGGCGGGGACCACGTCGAGCAGGCTGGTCAGGGAGTCCCTGGACTCGGCGGTGGCCTCGCGGGACTCGCGGACTTCGCGGGCGGACATGATGCGGTCGGCGGAGGGCCGGTCGATCATCGGGCGGGGCGGCCGGTCCTGGGGGAGCCGGGCGATCCGCGGGATGAACGGGAAGACCGACTCCTCCTCGCGCTCGACGTTCTCGCCGATCAGCGCGCGGGCCTCGTCGTCGTTGGGCTGGACCAGGCGCCGGGGCGGGTCGTACGTCCAGGAGGCGCTGCGGCCTTCGTCGTCGGCACGGTAGGCGAGGATGACCTCCCAGGTGCCGTCGTCGCGCCGCCAGGAGTCCCAGCGTTCGGTGTCCTTCTCGGCGCCGCGCAGCGCGAGCCGCTCGGCGACGGCCTCGCCGAGCTGGGGCCCGGTGGATTCGCCGTTGCGGCGGATGGCGGTCTTGCGGGCGCGTTCGGCCATGAAGGCGCGCTCGGCGAGGACCGGACCCTCGAAGCGGCGGACCCGGTCGACGGAGATGCCGGCGGCCTGGGCGACCTCCTCGGCGGAGGCACCGGCTCGTATCCGGGCCTGGATGTCCCGGGGCCGCAGATGGCTCTCGACCTCGATCTCGATCTGGCCGAGGCGCGGACGATCCCCGCGGATGGCGGCGCGCAGCCGCTCGTCGATGGGAAGGGTGTACTCCGTGCTGTCGGCAGCCTTGAGCACCAGCCGTGTGCCGTCGTTGCTGACGGCCACAACCCGCAGTTCGGGCACGGTTACCTCCCGGGTGGTGCCTGCCGACGTCACCTGCGTCGCTGCTCCCGTACTGAGTGTGGCCTGCCCACTCGCGACTGGCCACAACCTTGCTGAGTTCCCCGGCGTGTCGGGCATACGCCCGGTCACGCCGCTGTGGCACGGTTGCCTTTTTGCCACGCCATCCGTCGACGTCGCGCCTGGGTGCCCCGGCCGTCCTCGCACGCGGAGTGCTCGCGACGGTCCGGGACGGGCGTCGCCGTGCGTGCCTGTTCCGTGGCTCTTCGTCAAGCTGCCGGTGTGGGCGCAGTCGACAAGTCGACCCAAGGCTCAGGCTTTACGAACAGTACTCCATTCGTGGCATCCGAAGGGGCGGCTCGCCGCTCAAGTCTCCCGCGATTCACGGGAATCTCAAGAGTGCATGCCCCCAACGGCGGACCACCGGCGGGTGAACGGTGATCATCTTCACATATATCGGGGCCGGAGAACCGCATTTTCGTCCCTTGTGTCCTTCTTTGGGCAAGATGGAGTGACTTGTTCGAGGAACAGTCGTACGGACCGAGGGATGTTGATGCCGGAGCGGAGCCCCGCCGAGGAGGGCGGCAAGAAGGAGCGCAAGCGGATCGATCTGAGTGTGGCTCAGGTCGCGGCGAGTGCGCTGGCCACGGTGGTGGGGGCGCTGTTCGCCTCCGAACTCGGCGTGTACGGAACGATCCTGGGTGCGGCGGTGGTCAGTGTCGGGGCCACCACCGGCGGTGCGGTGTTCCAGCACATCTTCCGGCGTACCGGCGAGCAGCTGCGTGAGGCGGTGGTGGACCGGGGGCCCGGCCACGCCGTGAACGGGCTGCGCCAGGTGTCGGAGCGCCCGGTGGAGCCGGCGCCGTCGGCGATCTCCTCGGAGTGGAACGAGCCGCAGGTGGTCCGGGCGCGTCGGCGGTGGACCTGGAAGACCTACGCGGCCGTGTCGGGGCTGGTGTTCGTGGTGGCGATGACGCCGATCCTGGCGTTCGAACTGGCCACCGGGCAGCCGGTGTCGGCGACGGTGAAGGGCGAGTCGGGCAACGGCACCTCCTTCGGCGGCGTGGTGAGCCCGAAGTCCCCCTCCCCGCGGGAGGCGCCGCCGACGGAGCGGCCCTCCACCGGCGGCGGGCACGGCTCGGAGCCCTCGCCGTCCGGCGGTGCCTCGGCCCCGGCGACGACGCGGCCGAGCCGGGAGCCGAGTACGGGCCCGAGCACGAGCCCGAGCGGTGGGACCGGTGGGCACGGCGGCGGTACGGCCTCGCCCTCGGCGGGTCCGAGCGCGACGCCGTCGGCCGGTTCGTCGCCGACCGCGGACGGCGGGAAGCCCTCCGGCACCTCCGGCGGGGCGAGCCCGCAGCCGCCGGTGCCGAGCAACGCCCCCGCCTCCGTGGCCCCGCCGCAGCCCGCGGCGCCGACCCAGGGCGCCACCCCGTGATCAGGCGCCGAGGACCCGGCGCAGGTAGTCGTTGCCGAACACGCGTTGCGGGTCGACCTCGTCGCGCAGGGCGGTGAAGTCGCCGAAGTGCGGGTAGGCGCCGGACAGGTACTCGGCGTCCCGGGTGTGCAGCTTGCCCCAGTGCGGGCGGCCCTGGTGGGCGCACATCAGCTGTTCGACGCCGGTGAAGTAGCCCTGGTCGGCGGTGCCCCGGTAGAGGTGGACGGCGATGTAGGCGCTGTCCCGCCCGGAGGCGGTGGAGAGCCAGAGGTCGTCGGCGGGGGCGAAGCGCACCTCCACCGGGAAGCCGACCTTCCAGTCGGAGCGCTCGACCAGGGCCTTCAGTTCGCGCAGCACCCCGGCGACGGCCGCGCGCGGCACCGCGTACTCCATCTCCACGAAGCGCACCTTGCGCGGGCTGGTGAACACCCGGTGCGCGGTGTCGGTGTAGCTGCGGTCGGACCAGGCGCGGCTGGCCAGTGAGGCGATGGCGGGGATGCTGGCGGGGAAGCGCCGGCCGACCCGGCAGGCGCCCTCCCAGACGGTGTTGGAGAGGAAGTCGTCCTCCAGCCACTCCTTGAACCGGGGCAGCGGGGCGGCCGGGCCCTGGCTGCGGTTGTTGCGCTTGGTGGCGCAGCGGTCGGTGTGCGGGAACCAGTAGAACTCGAAGTGCTCGTTGACCGCGGTGAGGTCGTCCAGCCGTTCCAGCACCTCGTCGAAGGCCATCGGCTGCTCGTGCGCGGTGAGCAGGAAGGCCGGCTCGACGGCGAAGGTCAGGGCGGTGATCACGCCGAGGGCGCCGAGGCCGAGCCGGGCGCCCTGGAAGAGCCGGGGGTGTTCGGTGGGGGAGCAGCGCCGGACGCTGCCGTCGGCGAGGACGATCTCCAGGGCGCGGATCTGGGCGGCGAGCGAGCCGGAGTCGCGGCCGGTGCCGTGGGTGCCGGTGCTGGTGGCGCCGGCCACGGTCTGCACCTCGATGTCGCCCATGTTGGTGAGGGAGAGGCCCTCGGCGGCGAGGATCCGGTTGAGCCGGGCGAGCGGGAGGCCGGACTCGACGGTGATGGTGCCGGCCTCGCGGTCGATCTCGCGGACGGCGGTGAGCGCGTGCGGGCGGAGCAGGACGCCGTCGCCGGCGGAGGCGATCGAGGTGAAGGAGTGGCCGGAGCCGACGGCTTTGACGGTGCGGCCCTGTTCGGCGGCGCGCAGGATCTCCTTGGCCAGTTCCTCCGCGGTGCCGGGGGTGGCGGCCCGGGCGGGCCGGGCGCTCTGGTTCCCGGCCCAGTTGGTCCACCGGGTGGGGGTCGCGGTTCTGGCCTGGGGCATGGCGCCGCCTCCTGCTCCGTGGCCGACCGGGGTCGGCGCGGTCCGGGGCGGTGGGGGCCGCCCTACCCGCGGGTAGGCCCGCGGGTAGGGAGAGATTAGTCAGTTCACCGTTCGAGGTCTACGGTCTGTTCGGCCGCTTCGGCGGGCTCGTCGACGGCGAGTCCGGCGCGCAGCCGGCCCAGTCCGGCGAGCGCGGTGACCACGCCGAAGACCCCGGCGGTCAGGGGCACCCAGTAGCCCGCGGCGGAGCCGGCGGCGTCCACCACCCAGCCGCCGGCGGAGGAGCCGACGGCGACGCCGAGGGCGAGCCCGGTGGTCGTCCAGGTCATGCCCTCGGTCAGCTGGGCGGCCGGGACGAGCCGTTCGACCAGGGCCATCGCGGTGATCAGGGTGGGGGAGATGGCGATGCCCGCGATCAGCAGCGCGCCGCCGACCGCGATCAGCCCGCCGACTCCGCGCACCGACTCGGCGACCAGCAGCAGCGGCGCCATGCTGAGCGCCATGAACAGGACGCCGGCGAAGAAGCGGCCGGCCATCGAGCCGGTGAGCTTGAGCGTGCCGAACACCACGCCGGCCAGGCAGGAGCCGAGCGCCCACAGCGCGAGGATCACGCTGGCGATGGACTTGTGCCCCTGGGTTTCGGAGTAGGCGACGGTGACGACCTCGACCGAGCCGAAGATCGCGCCGGTGGCGACGAAGGTGAGGATCAGCACCTGGAGGCCGCGGTTGAGGATCACCGAGCCGCCGGCGTGCCGGGCGCCCGGGTGGACCGGCGGTTCGGTGGCGCGCTGTCCGGCGAAGAGCAGGACGCCGACGGCGAGGAAGACCCCGGCGAGCAGGACGCCGGCCTCGGGGAAGACGGAGGTGGCGAGGCCGATGGAGAGGATCGGGCCGACGATGAAGCAGACCTCGTCGACGACGGCCTCGAAGGAGTACGCGGTGTGCAGCTTGGGGGCGTCGTCGCGGTACAGGTGGGCCCAGCGGGCGCGGACCATCGCGCCGGTGCTCGGCATGACGCCCATGCCGGCCGCGAAGACGAAGAGCGTCCAGTCCGGCGCCTTGAACCGGGCGCACAGCAGCAGGCCGACCACGGCGACGATGGTGAGCGCCATGGCCGGGACGATTATTCGGCGCTGCCCGTGCCGGTCCACCAGCCGGGAGACCTGCGGGCCGAGCAGCGCGGCGGAGATCGCCAGGGTCGCCGACACCAGGCCCGCCACCCCGTAGGAGCCTCTCAGCTGGGAGAGCATGGTCACGATGCCGATGCCGGTCATGGAGATCGGCAGTCGGGAGACGAAGCCGGTGGAGGAGAAGGCCAGACTGCCGGGGGAGGCGAATATCTGGCGGTAGCTGGACAGCACGGGAGCTCCGCGGGGGTAAGGAACGAGGCTGGCGAACACAGCTTACGTACCTTGGCAAACAGTATTTTCCGGACATCCTCGCAGCCCCGACGGGGGTCTCCGGCCCCTCAATGGCAGGATCGGTGCCATGTCCGACGCGCGCAAACCCTCACCGTCCGGCGCCGCCCCGGCAGCGCCGCAGCCGTACGACGCCCTGCTGCTGCTCTCCTTCGGCGGGCCCGAGGCCCCCGAGGACGTCGTCCCGTTCCTGGAGAACGTGACCCGGGGCCGCGGCATCCCCAAGGAGCGGCTGAAGGAGGTCGGCAAGCACTACTTCCTGTTCGGCGGGGTCAGCCCGATCAACGAGCAGAACCGTGAACTGCTCGCCGCGCTGCGCAAGGACTTCGCCGAGCACGGCCTGGACCTGCCGGTCTACTGGGGCAACCGGAACTGGGCGCCCTACCTGGTGGACACCCTGCGCGAACTGGCCGCCGACGGTCACCGCCGCGTCGCCGTCCTCGCCACCAGCGCCTACGCCGGCTTCTCGGGCTGCCGCCAGTACCGGGAGAACCTGGCCGACGCGCTGGCCGCCCTCGCCGCGGAGGGCCTGCCCGAGCTGCGGGTCGACAAGCTGCGGCACTTCTACAACCACCCCGGGTTCGTCGAGCCGATGGTCGACGCCACCCTGGCCGCCCTGGCGCGGCTGCCCGAGGACGTCCGGGCCGGCGCCCGGCTGGCGTTCACCACCCACTCCATCCCGGACGCCATGGCCGAGACCTCCGGCGCCCCGGACGACCCGGCCCGCGGCCGCCCCGGCGGCGCGTACGTCGCCCAGCACCTGGACGTCGCCCGGCTGATCGCCGGGGCCGTCGCCGAACGCACCGGCGTCGCGGACCGGCCCTGGGAGCTGGTGTTCCAGAGCCGCAGCGGCGCCCCGCACACGCCGTGGCTGGAACCGGACATCTGCGACCACCTGGAGGCCCAGCACGCCGACGGCGCGCCCGCCGTGGTGATGGTCCCGATCGGCTTCGTCTCCGACCACATGGAGGTCAGGTACGACCTCGACACCGAGGCCGTCGCCAAGGCCGCCGAACTCGGCCTGCCGGTGGCCCGCGCCGCCACCGTCGGCGCCGACCCGCGGTTCACCGCCGCGGTGCGCGAACTGGTCCTGGAGCGGGCCGCCGCCGAGCGCGGCGAGCCGGTGACCCGCTGCGCCCTCGGCGCGCTCGGCCCCAGCCACGACGTGTGCGCGGTGGCCTGCTGCCCCAACCCGCGAGCCCCCCGCCCGGCCGCCGCCGAGCGCTGACCGCCCGTCCCGTTCCCCCCGGAGGAGAGACCCGTGCCCACCCCCGCCCTGCCCGACGACCGGCTCCTCGACGACCTGCTGGAGGTCGCCCTGGACGCGGCCCGGCAGGCCGGCGCCCTGCTGCGCGACGGCCGGCCCGCCGACCTCGGTGTGGCCGGCACCAAGAGCAGTCCGGTCGACGTGGTGACCGAGATGGACCTCGCCTCCGAGAAGCTCGTCCTGGAACTGATCACCGAGCGCCGCCCCGAGGACGGCTACCTCGGCGAGGAGGGCGCCGAGCGGCCCGGCACCAGCGGCGTGCGCTGGGTCGTCGACCCGCTCGACGGCACGGTCAACTACCTGTACGGGCTGCCCTCCTGGGCGGTCAGCGTGGCCGCCGAGCTGGACGGCCGGGCGGTCGTCGGCGTGGTGTACGCGCCAGCCCGCGGCGAGCTGTTCCACGCCGTCCTCGGGCGCGGCGCCCGGCTCGACGGCCGGCCGCTCTCCACCCGCCCGGCCCCGCCGTGGGGCCAGGCGCTGATCGGCACCGGCTTCAACTACGTCCAGTCGGTGCGGACCCGTCAGGCCGAGGTGCTGCTGTCCCTGATGCCCGAGGTGCGGGACATCCGCCGGGGCGGGGCCGCCGCGGTGGACCTGTGCGACGTCGCCGCCGGGCGGCTGGACGGCTACTACGAGCGCGGCCTCGCCCCCTGGGACCGCGCGGCCGGCTGCCTGATCGCCGCCGAGGCCGGGGCCCTGGTCGGCGGCCGCCCCGGGCACGGCCCGGATGGCGAGCTGACCGTGGCCGCCGCCCCGGGCGTGTACCAGCCGCTGCAGGAGCGGCTGGCCGCGCTGCGCGCCTGGGCGGACTGAGGACGCGTCCTCAGTCCTGGACAGCGAAGAGCCCTGGCATACGGGGGATGCCAGGGCCTGGGGTTTTCGCACGACCCCCGCAGGGTCGCTGGTGCCGGAGGTCCGGCGTCGGGTCGGAAGGTCGGGTGGATCAGGCGGCGGTGCGGTGGCGCTCCAGCACGGTGTCCACGCCGTGCTCGGCGGCGAGCCGGCGGAGGTCGTCCAGCTCGGACTGCTCCACCTCGGCGAGGAACTCGTCCCCGGCCTCGATCGCGCGGTGCAGATCCTGCTCGGCGTTGGCTATGCGCTGCAGGATTCCGGCCTTGAAGGCGTCCATACGGGCCCCCTTACTGTGTCGGACGTGCACGGTCGTACGTTCTCCGCCCCGAGGAGGTGTGGCCAGCGGCAGCGCCCCGTCCGGCAGGTCGTGGATCTCCGGTCGAGCGCGGAGACGGCCTTCGGCCGCTCCCGGTGACGTCCCAGCCCCAGGGCCGGCGCGGATGAACGCACGGCGGGTGGGTGCGATCGGCCAACAGCCAGATCGCGGGTGTGAAGCTGTCCTCCCCGCCGGGGGGATGGGGAAACCTTCCGGCCCGAGAAAGTTGCCTGTGTCACAGTCCAACCGGACTGGTCCCGACACGAACGGTCATCACCCGCTGCCAACGCTCCGTGCCTGGGCGGCAGCTTATCGCTGCTTTACCGGCGGACCAGGCAGGATGGAGGCACCGTCGGAGCCGCGCGTCCGCTTCCGGGGCCGGCCTGGAGAAGGGACAACGATCGTGCGGGTTCTCGTCGTCGAGGACGAGCAGTTGCTCGCCGAGGCTGTCGCCACCGGCCTGCGCCGCGAGGCGATGGCCGTCGACGTGGTGTACGACGGGGAGGCCGCGCTCCAGCGCATCGCGGTCAACGACTACGACGTCGTGGTCCTGGACCGCGACCTCCCGCTGGTCCACGGCGACGACGTCTGCCGCAAGGTGGTCGAACAGGGCCTGGCCACCCGGGTGATCATGCTGACCGCCTCCGGCGACATCAGCGACCGGGTCGAGGGCCTGGAGATCGGCGCGGACGACTACCTTCCGAAGCCGTTCGCCTTCAGCGAACTCGTCGCCCGGGTAAGGGCGCTGGGCCGCCGCGCGACCGTCCCGCTGCCCCCGGTGCTGGAGCGGGCCGGCATCTCGCTCGACCCGGGCCGCCGCGAGGTGATCCGCGAGGGCCGCACCGTCCAGCTCGCCCCCAAGGAGTTCGCCGTCCTGGAGGTGCTGATGCGGGCCGGCGGCGCCGTCGTCTCCGCCGAGCAGCTGCTGGAGAAGGCCTGGGACGAGCACACCGACCCGTTCACCAACGTCGTGCGCGTCACCGTGATGACGCTGCGCCGCAAGCTCGGCGACCCGCCGGTGATCGTCACCGTCCCGGGCTCCGGCTACCGGATCTGACCGGACCCGCCGGACCACCTGACCGGATCCGAGCGGACCGGACCGGATCCGTTCGCCGGACCCGGCCGGACTCCACCCACCCCGCGCCCGCCCCGGCGGACGCCCCGAGAGGACCATCATGACCACCCCGCCCCCGGCCGGCGGGCCCTCCGGCGCGCCCGCCGGCGGCCCGCGCGCCGTACCGCCCAAGCCCCAGCACCCCCCGCGCGCGCCCCAGCCCGGTCGCTACACCCCCGGCGACGGCATGCTCGCCTGGCTGCCCTTCCGGCCGACCATCCGGATGCGGCTCACCCTGCTCTACGGCGGCATGTTCCTGATGGCCGGCGTGGTCCTGCTGCTGCTGATGTACGTGTTCTTCCAGGACGCCGTGAACAACCTGGCGCCGCGCACGTTCCAGTTCGACGGCAGCCTGCGGGTCAACGGCGTCCCGATGAACAGCGCGCAGTTCAACCAGGAGCAGGCCGGCGACTACCTGCTGCGCTCCAACTCGGCGCTCAACACCCTGCTGCGCAAGTCGCTCACGATGCTGGTCTGCCTCGCCGTGATCGCCTTCGCGGCCGGCTACGCGCTGGCCGGCCGGGTGCTGCGCCCGCTCGGCCGGATCACCCGCACCGCCCGCGACGTCGCCTCCTCCGACCTGCACCGGCGGATCGAGCTGGACGGGCCGGACGACGAGCTCAAGGAACTCGCCGACACCTTCGATGACATGCTGGACCGGCTCGACCGGTCCTTCGACTCCCAGCGCCGCTTCGTCGCCAACGCCTCGCACGAACTGCGCACCCCGCTGGCGATCAACCGCACCCTGCTGGAGGTCCAGCTCTCCGACCCGGCCGCCTCGCCCGACCTCCAGCAGCTCGGCAAGACCCTGCTGGCCACCAACGAGCGCAGCGAACAGCTGGTGGAGGGCCTGCTGCTGCTCGCCCGCAGCGAGAACGAGCTGACCGACCGCCGCCCGGTGGAGCTCTCCGAGGTGGCCACCCGCGCCCTGGAGCAGACCAGGGCCGAGGCGGACCGGCGCGAGGTCGAGCTGCGCTCCAAGCTCGCTCCGGCCGTGGTCGCGGGCAACGGCGTGCTGCTGGAGCGGCTGGCGCTCAACCTGCTGCAGAACGCCGTCCGGTACAACACCCCCGGCGGCTGGGTCGAGCTGGCCACCGCCGAGGTGCCCGGCGGCGGCGAGCTGGTGGTGTCCAACACCGGCCCGGTGGTGCCCGGCTACGAGCTGGAGCACATCTTCGAGCCGTTCCGCCGGGTCAAGGGCGCCGACCGCACCCGCAGCGACAAGGGGGTCGGGCTCGGCCTGTCCATCGTCCGCTCGGTGGTGCGCGCCCACGGTGGCACCATCGAGGCCACTGCGCGCGCCGGTGGCGGCCTCACCATGCGGGTCCGGATCCCCAACCCCTGACCCCGCTCGCCGGGCCCCTCCCGGCCCCGCCGCGCCCTCCCCGCCGCCGCGCTCCGTAAGCGACCGTTCACCGCCGCCCCCGTCAGGCCCGTCAAGACGACATAAGGCCTGGCGGGGGCGGCTTGTCATTTCCTGCCCGAGCAACTTACGGTGTCGTAACCTACGGAACCGTAAGTGCGTCCGCAGACGTGCCCGCCCAACGCGCCCGTCCCGCGCGTGCCGTCCCCCAGGAGCAAGACCGTGACCATCGCCCCTGTGCAGAGCAGCGCCTCCCTCGGATCGACCGGCTGGACCGACGCCCGGCTGATCCTGGCCCTCGAAGAGGTCGTGGAGAAGGAGCTCAACCGCCACCTCGCCGTGGCCAAGGAGTGGATGCCGCACGAGTTCGTGCCGTGGAGCCAGGGCCGCGACTTCGACGGGGTGCTGGGCGGCGACGCCTGGGCCGTCGAGCAGTCCCAGGTGACGCCGCTCGGCCGGGTGTCGCTGGTGGTGAACCTGCTGACCGAGGACAACCTCCCCAGCTACCACCACGAGATCGCCAGCATGTTCGGCCGCGAGGGCGCCTGGGGCACCTGGGTGCACCGCTGGACCGCCGAGGAGGGCCGGCACGGGATAGCCATTCGCGACTTCCTGCTCGCCACCCGGGCCGTCGACCCGGTGGAGCTGGAGCGGGCCCGGATGAGCCACATGTCCGAGGGCTTCGAGTCCGACAACGCGCACAGCATGCTGCAGTCCGTCGCGTACGTGGCCTTCCAGGAGCTCGCCACCCGCATCTCGCACCGCAACACCGGCAAGTACGCCGGCGACCCGCTCTGCGACCAGCTGCTGGCGAAGATCGCCAACGACGAGAACCTCCACATGGTCTTCTACCGGAACCTGCTGAAGGCCGCCCTGGAGATCGCCCCCGACCAGGCCATGCGGGCCGTGGCCGACGTGGTCACCGACTTCCGGATGCCCGGCCACGGCATCCCCGGCTTCGAGCGGGCCGCCGCGCAGATCGCCCTCGGCGGGGTCTACAACCTGCGCATCCACCACGACGACGTGCTGCAGCCGGTGCTGCGCCACCTGCGCGTGATGGAGATCGGCGGCCTCGGCCCGGAGGGCCAGCTGGCGCAGAACGAGCTCGGCGTCTTCCTGGACGGGCTGGACGGCCAGGCGCGTAAGTTCGAGGAGCGCCAGGCCGCGATCCTGGCCCGCCGGGCCGCGCGCAGGAGCGCCGACTAGGGTGTTCGGCGGAGCAGTCGAAGTGGGTGGATTTTCCGTGGTTTGCCCTGGAAGATTCTGAACGTGACCAAGCTCACATCGTGTCGCTCCGTGACTTCACCCGACCTCGGAGAGTGATCATCCGAGCTGGGGTGCCGATCGCAGTCCGTGACCGGATTTCGGGTCAGTACCCGGCCGGATGATTGGTCGGCACCCCAGGTGGGCAAGGGAATGGACGAGCGTCAGCGCGGCCCGTGCTCACTGTGAGTGGCCGCCGAGCGGATGCTGGAGGAGGCTGGCGATGGCCCAGCGTGAGGCCTCCCGCAGCCTGGTGGATCACCCCAATGGACCCCTGGCTGAGTGTCGATTGAGTAACAGGGCTTGAAGTAAGGCAAAATCTCCGCCTCGGGTCGGGCACAAGACCGACCCCCCATGCGTTACGTGCGCTGGAGATACCGCACACACCGCACAAACCCGGAGGGGGAGAGCGAACAATGGCAACGGACTACGACACCCCACGCAAGACCGACGACGAGCTCAACGAAGACAGCATCGAGGAACTCAAGGCTCGGCGGAACGACAAGGGCGGCGGCTCTGTCGACGTCGACGAGTTCGACGCGGCCGAGGGCATGGAGCTCCCGGGCGCAGACCTCTCGAACGAGGAGCTCGCGGTCCGGGTGCTGCCGAAGCAGGCCGACGAGTTCACCTGCATGAGCTGCTTCCTGGTGCACCACCGCAGTCAGCTGTACAGCGAGAAGAACGGCAACCCGATCTGCCGGGACTGCGGCGCCTGAGCACCGCGGCGGACAGGGCCCGGCACCCGCGGCTTCCGCGGGGCCGGCACAGCGCCCCTTCCGGCCCCGGGCAGCGGGGCCGGACGGCAGGTCCGGGAGTCGTCCTGACGGACGGCACCGGGAGGACGGAGTCGGCCATGAGCACGTCGGCCGGCACAAAGTCGTAGGGACGGTCCCGCATCAGCGGAACCGTCCCTCTCCGTTTTTCGGGCCTGTGCGCGTCCGGGGCTGCCCCCTGGCGTGCGCGGGTCCCTCCGCCAGGTGCTCTGTCCGGCACGATCGGCCGGAGAGCCCCTGGGCGCGGGTGCCTAGGTGCGGGCGCCGCGACGGGCCTCCTCCAGCGCCTCCGCCAGCTTCATCGGCGAGCGGGTCGACAGGTAGAGGTAGGGCGTCGGGTCGGACGGGTCGGTCACCTCGATCCGCAGCGCCGTCGGGACGTAGCTGCGCAGCAGCATGAAGGCGCGCGGGTTGGCCTTCGGCCCGCGCCAGGCCACCGCCTCGGCGGGGCTCAGCGGGTGCGCGGTGCCCAGGGCGTCCACCGGGATCCGGGCCGGCCCGGCCACCAGTGAGCCCTGCACCACGCGGATCCGGACCGAGCCGTAGCTGCTGATCGCGACCGCGCCGGCGGCGATGCCGACCACCAGCCCGACCAGCGCGGCCAGACCGCCGACCCGCAGCAGGATCAGGGCGAGCGTGAGCCCGGTCGCGACCGGGAGCAGCCACCAGGAGCGCGGCACCGTGAGGCGTTCGTCGTACATGCCCCCATTGTGGGCGCCCTGACGCCGGCACCGGGACGCCACCCCCACCGGCCGCGCGCCTACCCCTGGGTAGGCTGGGGCCCCGTGACCGGTTCGACCACCCCCACCGCCCCCGCCGACCGGCCGGCGCCCGCGCTGCCGCCGTCCCCGACCACCCCGCCGCCGGACGCCGTACTGCCGCCGCGCGCCCCCGAGGCGCCCGCCCCCGGCACCCGGCTCGGCTCCCACTACGAGCACTGCTTCGGCTGCGGACCGCAACACCCCGGCGGGCTGCGGATCGACGCGGTCGCCGGCGAGGGACTCGACGTCACCGCCGAGTTCGCCGTCCGGGACGTCCACCAGGGCGGCCCGGGCCTGGCCCACGGCGGAGTGCTGACCACCGCCATGGACGAGACCCTCGGCACGCTCAACTGGCTGCTGCACGCCCCCGCCGTCACCGGCCGGCTGGAGACCGACTTCCTCTGCCCCGTCCCGGTCGACTCGGTGCTGCACCTGCGCGCCTGGGTCACCGGCGTCCACGGCCGCAAGATCTACAGCGCCGCCGAGGCGCGCATCGGCGGCCCCGACGGACCGGTCGCGGTGCGTGCGCAGGCGCTCTTCATCCAGGTGAAGCTGGAACACTTCACCACGCACGGTCGTCCCGAGGACATCGAGAAGGTCCTCGACGACCCGGATCTGATGAAGCGCGCACGAGCCTTTGAGGTGAACCCTTGAGCAACACCCCCCGCCCGCCGCTGGACGTCCTGATCAGGCGCATCGACCCCGAGTTGCCGCTGCCCGCCTACGCGCAGCCCGGCGACGCGGGAGCCGATCTGCGCACCGCCGTGGACGCCGAGCTGGCCCCCGGTGAGCGGGCCGTCCTGCCCACCGGCATCGCGATCGCCCTCCCGGACGGCTACGCGGCCTTCGTCCACCCCCGCTCCGGGCTGGCAGCTCGTTGCGGAGTTGCCCTCGTGAACGCCCCGGGGACGGTCGATGCCGGGTACCGTGGAGAGATCAAGGTGATCGTCGTCAATCTGGACCCGCGCGAGGGGGTCAGCTTCCGCCGAGGGGACCGGATCGCCCAGCTGGTGATCCAGCAGGTCGAGAAGGCCCGTTTCCACGAGGTGGCCGAGCTGCCTGGGTCGGCACGTGCCGAGGGCGGGTTCGGGTCGACCGGCGGCCACGCCGCGGTCTAGCATTCCCGCGGCCTCGCAGGAAGCCGAGCAGGTATTCGCATCGGTCTTGGACCGGGAAGGACAGTGACCGTGTTCCGTCGTCGCCAGAAGAGCGAGGACGCTGTCGAGCAGCTCGCCGACGACGCCATCAGCGCCGACGAGACGGCCGATGACGTCGAAGGTTCCGCCGAGAGCGAGAACGTGACCGAGCTGGACCCGTCCGACAAGGTCGGCCTGCCGCCGGCCCCGCGGCCGGACGGTCCGTGGGACCACTCCGAGCTGGAGAACCCCGAGGAGGGGCGCGTGGACCTCGGGGGTCTGCTGGTCCCCGGTGTCGAGGGCATGGAGCTGCGGGTGGAGGTCGCCGGTGACGCGATCGTCGCCGCGACCCTGGTCCTCGGCAACAGCGCCATCCAGCTGCAGGCCTTCGCCGCTCCCAAGTCGGAGGGCATCTGGGGGGAGGTCCGTGAGGAGATCGCCAACGGCATCACCGCGCAGGGCGGCCTCATCGAGGAGGAGGAGGGCCCGCTCGGCTGGCACCTCCGCGCGCAGGTTCCGGTGCAGCTGCCGGACGGCACCCAGGGCGTACAGCTGGTGCGCTTCGTCGGTTGCGACGGCCCGCGCTGGTTCCTGCGCGGTGTGATCTCGGGCCAGGCCGCCGTGCAGCCGGAAATGGCCGGGATCCTGGAGCAGGTCTTCCAGCAGACGGTCGTCGTCCGGGGCGAGAGCCCGATGGCGCCCCGCGACCCGATCGTGCTGAAGCTCCCCGAGGACGCCCAGATGGTCGCCGACGGCGGCGGTGCGGCTGCGGCTGCGGCCGGCGAGGGCGACAATCGTTTCGGCGGCGCGGCCCTCGACCCGTTCGCCCGCGGTCCGGAGATCACCGAGGTCCGCTGACCTGGTCCGTGTCGCACTGATCGCCCCTGCCCGGGACCCCGGGCGGGGGCGATTTGCATGTGGCGGGCCTGTCCCCGTACAGTTCCGGAGTCGCCGCGAGAGAGCGGGGGCAAGCGGAAAGCGAATTCCGATGAATGAAACTCCGGAAAACGGAGCGGAAAACATCTGATAAGCT
>NZ_JBHWIJ010000213.1:0-14979 GCF_042732255.1 Kitasatospora sp. NPDC059803
CGGCGCCGCGCGGGGCGCGCCGGGCGCGCGCGTGTCGGCGCGGGGGCGGGCCGCCGCGCGTGGGGTGGGCGGGGCCCCCCCCCCCCCGGGGGCGCCCCCCCCCCCGCGTGCGCGCACGGGGGCGGGCGGGGGCGCGGGGGTCGCGGGCGCGCCGGGGCGGGCGCGCGCGTGTTGCGGAGGTGTTGCGGGTGGGCGTGGCGCACGGCGCGCTCGTAGTAGCGTCGAGGCGCGAAGTCGCGCACGCCGCGCGGCTTTTACCGAACCGGGACGGGGGTCGAGCGTTGGGAAGGGGTGGTGGGTGTGGGACGGGCACGCGTGGCGGCGCGGGTGATCGTGCACCCTGGTGTGGAGGACCTCAGGGTCCAGCAGGTGTTGGAGGCACTCGCGGACCCTGCCCGCAGATCGGTGGTGCGCCGGCTGGCCCACGCGGGTGCCGCGCTGAGCTGCGGCTCCTTTGACCTTCCGGTCTCCCGTTCCACCTCGACGCACCACTTCAACGTGCTGCGCCAGGCCGGACTGCTGCACCAGTACTACGTCGGCACCACCAAGATGAACTCGCTGCGCGCCGAGGAGTTGGAGGGCCGTTTCCCGGGCCTGCTGTCGGCGGTGGTCGCCGCCGCCGATGCCGAGGCCCGCACGGCGCCCTGAGCGGGCCGGCCCGTCCCGCGGCCGGCGGCCGTGGGGCGGGCCGGTTCTGGAAGGCTCGGCCCTGGTGGGGTCAGTGGGGTCAGTTCTGGACGGTGAGGACGATCTTGCCGACCTGGGTGCCGGCCTCCAGGTAGCGGTGGGCCTCGGCGATCCGGTCGAGGCCCTCGAAGACCCGGTCGACGGCGGGGGTGAAGGAGCCGTCGGCGAGCCCGGCGGTGACGAAGGCCTGCGCGCGGCGCAGCCGTTCGTCGTCGCGGGTGATGTCGTGCATGGAGTAGAAGCGGCTGGTGACGGGGGCGAAGGTGTCCTGGCCGGGCAGGGGGGTGTCGCGGGGGTCGAGGCGGCCGTAGACGATCAGGCGGCCGCCGGGGGCGATGGTGCGGGCGAGGGTGAGGACGCCGGGGCCGGCGACGGGGTCGAAGACGGTGCGCACGCCGGTGCCGGCGGTGATGGCGTCCACGCGGGCCACCAGGTCCTCCTCACCGGTGATGATCACGTCGGCGGCGCCGGCGTCCAGGAGTTGCTGCTTCTTGGCGCGGGTGCGGGTGGTGGCGATGGGGACGGCGCCCAGGCGGCGGGCGGTGCGGATGGCGGCCAGGCCGGTGCCGGAGGCGGCGGCGGTGAGCAGGGCGTGGTCGCCGGGGCGCAGGTGGCCGTCCTCGGCGAGGGCGCCGTAGGCGGTCAGGTAGGGCATCCACACGGCCGTGCCCTGGATGTCGGTGAGGCCGGCCGGGTGGTGGACGACGGCGCGGGCGGGCACGAGGGCGTGGGTGCGGTAGACGCCGTAGTCGTTCTGGGAGAAGGCCGGGACGGTGTCGACCCGGTCGCCGGCGGCGAAGCCGGTGACGCCTTCGCCGAGGGCTTCCACGGTGCCGGCGGCCTCGTAGCCGGGGGTGGCGGGCAGTTTGGGCTCGTCGAGGTAGGCGCCGGCGCGGAAGAGGGCCTCGGCGCGGTTGAGGCCGATCGCGCTGACGCGGATGAGCAGTTCGCCGGGGCCGGGCACGGGGACGGCGGCGGCTCGCACGGTCAGGACCTCCGGTCCTCCGGTGCGGTCGAAGACGACGGTCCTGGACATGGCGTAACTCCCCTGCTGCGACGGGCCGGTGGCGGTGCGGTGTGCGGTGCGGCGTGCGGCGTGGCGTGCGGTGCGGCCACTTACGTAACCCGGTGCGCGGGGAACTGTCAAACTTCGACCGGTCTCGGAATAGTGGGCGGTCGGCGGGCGTTGACGGTGAGTTGACCCTGCGTCAGGCCCGGGGCCGCGCGGGCTGCGGGGGCGGGTGGGAACCCGGCATGGCGGCGGGCGGGCGGTGTTCGTATCCTTCGGCGGATGAACGCCTTCGCGCCGCCGCACGAACCGCCGCACGAACCGCCGCACGAACCGTACGGGCCCTCGGGCCGGGACTGGGCCGCCACGCTGCGCTGGGTGGAGCAGGGCCTCCCCCCGGGCCACCGGGTGCGGTCGGTGACGGGCCTGCGCGGCGGCTGGACGTCGCGGATGCGGCGCCTGGACGTCGGCCCGGAGGCAGGCCCGGTCCCGGGCGGGTACGGGCTGGTGCTGCGTTCGTTCGTCAAGCCGTTCTACCTGCGCCACGCGCCCGCCCTGCTGACCCGTGAGGCCGGCGTGCTGCGGCTGCTCGCGGACGGCGGCGTGCCGGCGGCGCGGCTGCACGCCCTGGACGCGGCGGGCGAGTTCTGCGACCACCCGTCGCTGGTGATGTCGCTGCTGCCGGGCGGCGTGCGGGTGGCGCAGGACGGCGACGTGGAGCGCCGCGCGGACCTGCTGGCCGGTCAGCTGGCCGCCGTGCACGCCCTCGCGGTGGCGCCGGGCGAGCGACCCCGCGCCTTCGAGGCGTGGACGGCCCCGGAGCGGGTGCGGGTGCCCGGGGCCACGGCGCGTCCCGGGGTGTGGCGGCGGGCGGTGGACGTGATCCGCCGCGAGGCGCCCGCGTACCGGCCGTGCTTCCTGCACCGCGACTTCCACCCCGGCAACGTGCTGTTCACCGGGCAGGGAGCCGCGCTGGCCGTCAGCGGGGTCGTGGACTGGGTGGAGACCTCCTGGGGCCCGGCCGACCTGGACGTGGCCCACTGCTCCACCGCCCTGGCCCTGCTGCACGGCGTGGACACCGGCCTGGACTTCGCCGCCCGCTACCTGGCGGCCGGCGGCACGCTGGAGGCCGACCCGGGCGCACACCTGTACTGGCGGCTGCTGGACGCGCTGGCGTTCGCCCCGGACGCGGAGAAGGTCGCCGTGCCGTGGCGGGAGCTGGGGCGCGGCGACCTGACGCCGGCCCTGCTGGGCCGGCGCCTGGAGGACTACCTGGAGGCGCTGCTCGACCGGTACGCCTGAGCGCCGCCCGCCGGTCGCTTCCCGGTGGGTGGTTCAGGAGGCCGGTTCAGGAGGCCGGTTCGCCGTCGAGGAAGGCGGCGATCAGGGCGCGGGGGGTGTCGTCGCCGTTGAGGAGCTCGTGCATGTGCACGCCCTCGGAGGCGGCCTCGGCGCTGCGGGGGAACATGGCCCGCTCGTACGCGGCGAGGGCGGCCTCGGTGTCGCCGGGGTGCGCGGCCAGGGCCTGGCCGAGTTCGGCGCCGTCGAGCATGGCGAGGTTGGCGCCCTCGCCGTTGGGGGCGGTGAGGTGGGCGGCGTCGCCCAGCAGGGTCACCCCCGGCACCCGGTCCCACCGGTGGGCGATCGGCAGGGTGTAGTGGGGGCGCAGGACCGGGGCGGTGTCGCCGTCGGTGATCAGCGCGGTGAGTTCCGGTGCCCAGCCGTCGAACTGTGCCGCGATGCGGGCGCGTGCCGCGGCGGGGTCGGCGAAGTCGACGGCGGCGAACCAGTCCTGCGTCCTGGTGAGCATCACGTAGGTGTGCAGGGTGTCGCCGCTCTCCCGGTGGGCGAAGATCTCCGCGCCCGGCGAGGGCGCCATCATCGACCCGCCGCCGACCGCCTTCGCGGCGGCGAGGTGGCGGGTGTCGGCGTCGAACAGGTAGGTCTCGACGGACGACGTGCCGGTGTACTCGGGAGTGGCGGCGGACAGCAGCGGCCGCACCCGTGACCACGCGCCGTCCGCGCCGACCAGCAGGCCCGTGACGGCGGTGGCGCCGTCGGCGAACGCCACCTCGTGGCGGCCGGCGCCCAGGGCGCGGACGCCGGCGGCCTTGCGGCCCCACCGGACGGTGCCGGCCGGGAGCGAGTCGAGCAGCATCTGCCGCAGTTCGGCGCGCTGCACCTCGGGGCGCCCGCCCGTGCCGTCGTCGGCCTTGTCGAGCAGGACGCTCCCGTCCCGGTCGAGGATCCGCATCGCCTGGCGGCCCTCCAGTACGAGGGCCTCGAACTCGTCCATCAGGCCGGCCGCCCGGACGGCGAGCTGCCCGTTGTAGTCGTGGATGTCGAGCATCCCGCCCTGCGCACGCGCCGCCGGCGAGGCCTCCGCCTCGTAGACCGTGGACGCGATGCCGTGCAGGTGCAGCACGCGGGCCAGGGTCAGCCCGCCGAGTCCGGCGCCGATGATCGTGATGTCGGTGGTCATGGTGGTTCCCTGTCTGTCGCACGCCTGCCGGATGGGCACCCGGCCTGTCCCCGGAAAGCTCCCAGGGCCCACCGGCACGCCACTGACAGGCCACCGGCACCCGGCTCACACCCCCGGCATCCGGCCGTCACCGCGCCCGCTGCACGCCGCGGCGCGCGCCCGATCCGCTTCGCAGGAAGGACTCTTGGGCGGCCGCGCCGGATCGGCGGGCCCTTCCTCAATCCGGTCCGGCGCGAGGGTTCGCCGTCCCCGTCCCCTGCTGAACAACACCCCGTGTGGGACGGCGGCAGGCATGGACCGTCGCGATGAGAGACGTCCGCGCCCCGGTCCGAGCCTTAGCGATCGTCCCTGGAACGGACGGCGTTGCCCGGGCTGTCGAGCCAGTACCGGTGCTCGCCCTGGGGCGTCACGGTCAGCCCGAACCGCTCTGGCCCGGGTTCACCGTGGCCGATCCACCAGGCGCGCGCCCGTGCCACTTCGTCCCACAGCCGCCGCTCGCCGTACTGCCACACGGTGTAGCCGCTCGACCCGTCGTCCGCCCGATCGACGGCCGCCCACGACGTGGCGTCGGTGGTGGCGAGCCAGAGCCGGCGGGCGACGCCGTCCACGTCGGGGTCGTCGTCCCACGCCGTCCAGACGTTACCGAGGTGCACGCCGATGGTGAACGCGAGGTCCCACCGGTCTTCCGCGATCCCGTGCGCGGGCAGCTCGGTGTGCGACTCGTCCGGCACGTGCTCGTCGCGGACCACGTCCCGATAGATCCGCAGGTCCGTTCGCTGGTTCCGCGCGAGCATGAACGCGCTGTAGGGACTGAAACGGCCCTCGGCGCTGCCGTCCTCGGCGACCGACAGCCTCAGCAGGCCCCAGCAGACCCACGGGTTGTCCCACGGCGTGAGGATCAGCCCGCCGGGCCTGGTCTGGCGGACCAGCGCCTCGGGGACGCCCTGCAGGGCGCAGGTCACCGAGACACGGTCGTACGGGGCCCGCAGGCCCCACCCTCGGGTGCCGTCGCCGCAGACCACTTCGGGGCTGAAACCGGCGTTCGCCAGACTGGTCCGGGCTCGCGTCGCGACCTGCGCGTCCACCTCGACGGAGACGACGTTCGGCGAACCGAGCCGGTGGCTCAGGTAGGCGGCCGTCAGCCCCGTGCCGGTGCCGATCTCCAGCACGGTCATGCCGTCCCGCAGATCGAGCAT
Source organism: Kitasatospora sp. NPDC059803 (assembly GCF_042732255.1). NCBI lineage: Bacteria > Bacillati > Actinomycetota > Actinomycetes > Kitasatosporales > Streptomycetaceae > Kitasatospora > Kitasatospora sp. NPDC059803. The sequence continues at coordinate 5,375 of NZ_JBHWIJ010000213.1, forward strand.
TTCGAGCATGCGGAACACGATGGACGGGGCCGATGCCGAGGACGACGGCCATGGGTCTGCGTCCGGGTCCTTCCCGTCGTTGACCTGCGTGACGACCGGTACGTCGGCGTAGGCGGCCTTGTTCCAGCCCTCCGGATCGGATGCGCGGTCGCACGGCGTGTAGCCGCCGTTCCCGTCGTCCAGCCACACCCGGTCGGCGAGGAACCAGGACCGGGGCGCCGCTTCGGCGGCTGCCGCCCATTCCGGGGCCACGTCGCGGCCGAGCTCCTTGCCGACGGCCGAGAGCAGGCCGCGAACGGCGGCCTGCTCCGGCTGACCCTCGTGCTCAGGCAATTACTTCCCCTTGCCGTGCTTGTTGTCGCCCTTGCTGCCCTGCGTGTCGGGGCTCGGGGCCGACTTGCCCGGGTCCTTGTTCCCCGCGTGCTTGCCCTGTCCGCCGTCGTTGCGGCCCGATCCGCCGCCGCTGCTCCCACCCTTGCCGGTTCCCCAACCCATGGCCGGGCTCCTTCGCGTCGTCCCGGGCTCCGCACTCGACCCGGATGCTTCCTGCGCCGTCTGCTGTGACCGGCACAGGCCACGCTACGGACGGCGAGGCACCGGACTCTACGAACTTGCACGAGCTTGCACTTCAATCACCCTGGCGAGTACCCGTATTGACGCCGTATCCGCTGCTCGGCAAAGCTTGTGCGAGCCCGAGAAAGCACCTGGACCAGGGAGCCGACCATGGCCGTGGAGTTCGTTGGCATCGATCCCGACACCGATCGGGACCACTGCCCCACCGTGTGGGTGGACCCGCAGGCTCAGGAGATCCTGTTGCAGGGGTGGAATGCGAGCCCCGAGACTCAGGCGCAGTGCGAGGCGAGCAGCCCCGCGAACGGTCCGGTACCCGACAGTGAGACCATCGTCAGGATTCCGGCCCGGATGGTGCCCATGATCAGGGAGGCCTGTGATGCCGTCGAGCGTGCCCGACTTCGCTGAGCTGCTCGGGCGGTGCCGGCGGTCCGCCGTCCATCTGGAGCTGCGGGACTCCTACGCCCCGACGGAGCGGTTCGAGGCATGGCGGCGCGGCGAGCGGATCGACTGGGAGGACCGCGGGTCCTGGTGGCATCCCTATGACCAGTTGATCACGGACACGGTGGCCCGGGGCGTGGCCGTGCGCCGGGCCCGGGTCGTCTCCGAGCCCGTGTCCGCGTACATCCGGTGGGAGCACTACGTCACCCACGCCAACGTCACGGCGGGCGAGGAGGTCCGCTGGCTGCCCCGGCGACGGGCCACGGGCATCCCCCTGCCGGGCAACGACTTCTGGCTGTTCGACGACGCGCTGCTCCGGGTGCACCACTTCTCCGGCGACGGCGCGGTGGTCGAGGACGAGATCACCGAGGACCCGCAGACCGTCAAGCTGTGCGCCACCGCGTTCGAAGCGGTCTGGGAGCGAGCGGTCCCGCACCACCTGTACGGAATCTGACGAAGGCCGGCTCCGTGCCCGCGCACCCCTCTGCGAGCGTCCAGCAGGCCCGCGAAGTCCTGGCCGCCCGGCTGCGCGAGATCCGCAAGGACGCAGAGATCAGCGGGCGGGAGCTGGCCATCAGGTGCGGCTGGTCGGAGTCGAAGTCGTCCCGGATCGAGAACGCCAGGACGCCCCCCTCCGACGCGGACATCAGGGCGTGGTGCCGGGCCTGTGACGCCGGCGATCAGATCCCCGACCTGATCGCCGCCAACAGGCAGTCCACCGACGCCCACGTGCAGTGGAGACGGCTCCAGCGAAGCGGGCTGCGCCGTCTGCAGGAGTCCACCGGGGACCTGTACCGACAGACCAAGGTGTTCCGGACCTACGTCTCCGACGTGATCCCCGGGTTCCTCCAAACACCTGGATACGCCGCCGCCCTGCTGGCGTCCATCGCGGACTTCCGGGGAATCCCGAACGACGTGAGTGACGCCGTGGCGGCCCGCATGAAGCGCAACGCGGTGCTGAACAACGGCGCACGCCGGTTCTCCTTCGTCCTGGAGGAGTCCGTGCTGCGGTACCGCGTGTGCAGCGCCGAGGCCATGGCCGCGCAGCTCGACCACCTGCTCGGCGCCATGGATCTCCCGAACGTCGCCCTGGGCATCGTCCCGTTCGCGGCACAACGGGACGTGTGGCCCATGCCGACCTTCACGGTCTTCGACGACAGCAGGGTCCACGCGGACACGCTGGATGCCGCTTCCACGCTTACGCAGCCCAGCCAGGTCGGCCTGTACGCCCGGGCCTTCGACCGCCTCTCACAGGGGGCGGTACGGGGCGCGGCAGCGCGCTCACTCGTGGCGGACGCCCTGGCCTGCCTGGACTGACACGGGAGCCGTCAGACGGTGGCGGGCGGTGCGTCCTGCGCCTGCGGCGCCAGCACGGCCGGCGCGGTGGGGATGGGGGCACCGGGGCCCAGACGGCGGCGGAGCAGGACGGCGGCCAGGGCGGCGAGGGCGAAGCCCGCTCCGGCCCAGGGCAGGTGGCGGGCGCCGGCGGTGGAGACGACGAGGCCGCCCGCCGCGCTGCCGGCGGTGATGCCCAGGTTGGAGAAGGAGATGAACAGGCTGTTGCCGAACTCGGGTGCGTCCTGGGCGTCGCGGGCCAGCCAGCTCTGGCTGACGACGAGTCCGCCGGAGTGCACCGCGCCCCAGAGCAGGACGCCGGCGAGCATCGGCGCGGGCCAGGGGCCGATCGCGTAGAGCAGGGCGTAGAGGAGGACGTAGAGGGCGGGGAAGGCGGTGACGGTGCGCAGCAGGTCGCGTTCCAGGAGGCGGCCGAAGAGGAGGTTGCCGAGGACCATGACGATCCCGAAGGCCATCAGCGCGGCGCCCACCAGGGAGGCGCTCAGGCCGGTGACGCGTTCCAGGTATTCGGCGAAGTAGCCGTAGACGGAGAACATCGCGGCGAACACGCACACGACGGCGAGGACCGACAGCCACAGCCGGCCCCGGCGCAGGATGGCCAGCTGGCCCCGGTAGGAGGGGCGCCGGCCGGCGGGCGCTGCGGGCGCTGCGGGGGTGGTGGGGGTGGTGGGCGCTGCGGGGGTGGAGGGCAGGAGGAGCAGGACGCCCAGGCAGGCCAGCAGGTTGACGCCGGCGCCGAACCAGAACGCGGCGGCCAGGCCCGCGTGTTCGGCGAGGTAGGAGGTGAGCGGCACGCCGAAGGCGAAGCCGAGGGTGACGCCGGCGAAGACGGTGGTGGCCGCCCGGGTGGCGCGGTGTGCGGGGACCAGGTTGGCGGCGGTGGTGAGGGCGACGGCGAAGAAGACGGGGTGGAAGAGCGCGGGCAGGATCCGGAAGGCGAACATCACGGCGAAGTCGTCGGTGAGCGCGTACACGGCGTTGGAGAGCGCGAAGACGGCCAGGGCGCCCGCCAGGACGGCCTTGCGGCGCAGGCCGGAGGCCAGCAGGGTGCCGAACGGCCCGGTGGCGGCGACCACGAGAGCGAAGACGCCCACCAGCCAGCCGGCGGCGGAGGGTGTGACGCCGAGGTCCTCGGAGATGCGGGGCAGGACGCCGACGACGCCCATCTCGGTGGTGATGATCCCGAACACTCCCAGGGAGAGCGTCAGGACGGCGGGGCCGGTCTTTGCCATGTGCTGCCTCCGTCCGCCCGGCGCGCGGGGTGTGCGGGCGCACGGCACCCGCCCCCCCACGCACAGGGCTACAAATCTAGATAGTTAGATGGAATGGGGCGAAAAGGAAGGGCGCAGCCCGGGCCGCCCCGGCGGGGGCGGTGGGGTGCGCCCCTGAGGGGGCGGAGCGTCAGAGTTCGTCGCGGGCGTAGGCGGCGAACGCGGCGATCGTCTCCTCGTCGCGGCGGTAGAAGGTCCACTTGCCGACACGTTCGGACACCAGCAGTCCGGCGTCGCGCAGGATCTGCAGGTAGCCGGAGACCACGGACTGGGCGAGCCCGGACTTCTCCCGGATGTCCGTCACGCACACGCCGATGTGGAAGCCCACGCCGCGTTCGCGGTAGTAGTCCTCGTCGAAGTAGCGCTCGGGCGTCTTGAGCCAGCGCAGGAAGTCCGCCCGCGCCGGGTTGGCGAGCGCCTTGTGAACGGCCAGCGGATCCACCGCGCGCACCCCCTTCGCCCGACCCTCGACCAGATGACGTATCCAATATTCTAGATGTGAAGAAGCGTGTCAACCCGGGCCGGGCGGGCCGACGCGGGCCTGCCCGCCTGCGCCTAGGATCGGTGCGGTGCACCGGAGGAATCTGACAGCGGCCGACGGCGAATCCTGGGGCGGCCTGGGCCTGGAGCTCCCCCCTGCCACCGAACCGGGGCTGCGGCCGCGGACGGCGAACGGGAACCTGATCGTCCTGTCGCAGGGTCCGCGGGTGGTGCTCACCGGCAGGATCGACGACGACCGGTGCGGCGTCGAGTACTCCCGCACGGACCACTACCGCTCCCCCATCACCCCCCTGCGGGCCGCCGAGGCACGCGCGATCGCCGAGGCGTGCTCGGCCGCCGGGCCGGGAGGGCCGTCCTGGTACGCCCGCTGGGCGCACCGCTTCGCCGGCGCCCTGCACGCCCGCGCCGCCGGCCCGCTCCACGAGGGGCGGTGGGTGCTCTCCCCGCGGCTCGCCCGCGAGGGGATGGCACCGGCCGCAGGCGGGCCGGGCGGCCAGTGGCGTTCCCTGCTGCTCGACGGCCATCCCGACGGCTACATCGACTGGTTCGACGGCTCGTGGCGGGTCATGCCGCTGCGCCGGATGCCGCCACCCGACGACCCCCGGGTGAAGGCCTGCCGCAAGCAGGCCCGGGAGGGCATCCTGGCGCCCGTCCTGCTCTGGTGGTTCAGCGGGCTCAACTGCCATGTGGTCCTGGACGGCCACGCCCGCCTCGGCGCCGCCATCGCCGAGAACCGCGAGCCGGCGGCACTGGTCCTGTCCCGCGCACCGTCCCGGGAGCAGACCGGGGCCCGGACGGACAGAGCCCTGTCGACCTACCGCCTCACCATGTCCCTCCTGGACGGTCCGCATCCGGTGACGGACCGCCAGGGCCTGGCCGGGGCGGCGGGCCGCCTGCTCGCCGCCCAGCTGCACAGCCTCAAGGCCGACTACGCGCCCACCCGCGCATGGCCGTTGCCGTGAGGCCCACCCGCCCGGCCCCGGCCGGTGCCGTGAGCCGCCGAAACGACGTGGCGCCCGGGCACCACCCTGCCGCAGGATCGGCCCCGTGGAAACAGTGATGCAGTGGGTCCGCACGTCATGGACCGGACAGTCCCGGGGCGGACCCGAAGCCGCCCGGCGCAACGCGGCCCCGACCGCCTTTGCGCTGCCGCCCGGCTCACCGCCCCTCGTCCACGAGGTCCGGATGCACGAGGCCGACGGCTTCCGGCCCCGCTCCCTGACGCACGAGAGCACACCCGGCTCCCGCACGGACACCGGCGTGCTCCTCCAGGAGGCCGGCCACCTGCTGCGGGTCCAGCTCGTCGCGACGCCCTTCGGCATGCCGCGCCGACGGCGCCGCCCCCCGGCAGTGCGCCTGGCCCGCGGGCAATGGCTGCGCTGGCAGATCAACTACCGCTTCGCCCACGCACACGACGGCGCGTGGACCTACCGGCTCGACACGCTCAACATCGCCCACGGCCCGGCACCTGCCGACCTCTTCCTGGGCACCCCCACCCTGCGCGTCAGCGAACTCGCCGCCCTGCGCTGACCGCACGCCGCCCGACGCGGGGCCGCGATCCTGCGCGCACCGGCTCCGCGCGGCACCGGCCGTTCCCGCCAGGGGCCTTGGCTGACTCGCGGCGCAGGCGCGGCGCTAGGCTGTGGCGGTGACCTCGCTGCCGGAAGACCTCTCGCCCCTGGCCGGCGACGACGACCGCGACACGGCCGTGCAACGCCTGCAAGAGGCGTACAGCCAAGGGCGCATCTCCCACGAGGAGATGGACGAACGCCTCGACCAGGCGCTCACCGCCAGGACGCAGGGCGCACTCGCGCGGTCCCTGGCCTCGCTCCCCGAACCGGGCGCGGGCACCGAGACGACGATCGGCGCCGCCACGGGACGCATCCGGCGCAGCGGCGCCTGGCGGGTGCCCCGGACCCTCAAGGTCGCCTCCGCGCTCGGCAGGGTGCACCTGGACCTGTCCCGGGCGGTCTTCGAGCACCCGGTCGTCGACATCGAACTGCAACTCGGCACCGGCGGCGCCAGGATCACGGTGCCCCACGACGCGGTCGTCGACATCGAGGGCATGCACGCCGGCTGGAAGGAGGCCCGCTACAAGCCCCCGCGGCACCCCACCCCCGGCGGCCCCACGATCCGGATCTCCGGGACCACCGGGTTCGGACGGCTGAAGGTCCGCCACGCTCGGCGCTGAGACCGCCCGGGCCGGGCTACTGTTGCAACTCTCTTTTATCGGTGCATGATTGACGATTCGTCACATTCTGTGACGGTCGCCCCCGGTGGTGGACAACCTCTCCGCCCACAAGGGCGCCAAGATCCGCCAGTGGGCCCAGAACCCCGACGTCCTGGCCGCCCAACGCCGTGAACGCGCACGCATCCGCGGCGAGAAGGGCCTCCGCCGGGGCGGACGCCCCCTCGCAAGCGCGGCAGCCCAACCGTGGACGGATGAACTCTCCTGTCGCGGCCGTAGCATCGCCGGATGCGCTACATCGACAACCGAGACGTCAACGAGGCCGTGACCGAGATGATGCGGGTACTTGGCCCGCACGACGCGGAGGACTGGTCGGTACCGGCAGGTCCGCTGGAATGGAGCTGCTGGACGACGGCCGCCCACATCGCCCATGACCTGCTGGCCTACGCCGGGCAGATCACCGCACGCCCGACGGACGCCTACCTGCCCTTCGACCTCGCCGTCCGCCCGGACAGCTCCCCACGCGAGGTGCTCCAGGTGGTCACCGCCTGCGCAGGGCTACTCGGCAGTGCCCTGGCCACGGCCAGCCCGGAGGCGCGGGCCTGGCACTGGGGTCCTTGCGACCCGTCAGGCTTTGCGGCAATGGGTGTCGCCGAGGTGCTCCTGCACACCCACGACATCACCCAGGGGCTGGGCGTGCCATGGCTGCCCCCGGCACCGCTCTGCGCGGCGGTACTCCACCGGCTCTTCCCCGAAGCTCCACCCGGCGACCCGGCCCATGTCCTCCTCTGGTGCACCGGCCGGGGCGATCTGGAAGACCGCCCCCGCCGCACCTCATGGATCTGGCGCGCGGCAGTGGCCGAGTGATCAGGCCTCTCGCAGGAAGACTGAGAGGCGCCCCCGTACACGGCGAACGGTCCCGGTCGCAGCACAACTAGCGCGAGGGCGCCTGGCGGGCGGCGCGGTCGGCGACGGCCCGCAGCAGGGCCTCGGCACTGCCCGGGGTGGCCGCCCAGCGCCGTATCTCGGCGTACGCGGCGCGGCGCCCCGGACTCAACGCCCGCACGGGCAGGGAGAACTGGCCGCGCAGGCACCACCACCTCACGACCCGGGCGCAGCTGCGCCTCACGTCGGGTCCGGGAGCTCGTCGATGCCGTCGGAGCCGGCGGGGCTTTCGGCGGGGCGCAGGTGGATGGGGTGGGCGTGGATGCCGACGAAGGCGATCGTGCGCAGCGCGCCGAAGTCGGTCAGCCGGCGGGAGATGAGGGCGGTGGATTCGGGGGCGAACAGGTCGGCGAGGTAGGCGGCGTGGTCGTCGTCGAGGGGAAGGCGGGCCAGGTCGGTGCGCACGGCCGCCAGGGCGTCGGCGAGCCGGGCGAAGGTGGCGGTCTCGGTGACGCCGGCGATCTCGACGGTGACCGGGTGCGGGTAGTCGCGGGGCGGGATGGTGGTCACGCGGCGGCGCCGCTCTGGGGTCCGAGGACCGCCCACACCGCTTTGCCGACCCCGCCCGCGCACGGTCGGCAGCCCCACTGGAGGGCGAGTTCGGACACCAGCCACAGCCCCCGCCCGCATTCCTCGTCCCCGTTGACGCGGCGCAGCACGGGCTGCCGGGAGTCGGCGTCGTGGACCTCGATCCGCAGGTCGTCGGCCGAGAGGGCGAAGCGCACGAACAGCAGCCGGTCGGACGGGGTGCGGGCGTGCTGGACGGCGTTGGTGACGAGTTCGCCGAGCACCAACCCGGAGTAGTCGGAGAACAGTTCGCCCCCCTGGTGGTCGGAGAGGAAGTCGCGCAGCAGCCCCCGCGCGGTGGGCACGGACTTCTGGTGGCGCGACAGCCAGCAGGAGTACTCCCCCGCGACGGGGGGCGGGATCTTCAGCGTTTCGGACATGGCGACGCCTCCTCGGCGGCGGAGCGGGAAAGCGTGATCCGGGCACGTGAGGCAAGGCCCGAGGACCGTCGGCGGGCATGGGGATGCCCGGGTGACGATCCATCAAGATCACGCTGTGTCTTTCATGGACTACTCCCTGTAGCATGCCACTGCGCCAATGCTGTCTGCAACAAGAACGACTGCAACCGTGCAGATTTGCGAGGCGCGTGGCCCCGACGGTCCGTCACGGGGCAGACTGGGCAGTTCAAGGGAGGAATCGCGCATGACCGACGAACCGAGGCCGACCGTCCGCGGCCGCCGCCTGGGGTCGGAGCTCCGTCGGCTCCGGGAATCAGCGAACAGGACCACCGAGGACGCCGCATCCGCGCTCGCATGCTCGCGCGCGAAGATCAGCCGGATAGAGACCGGCGCGGTCGGGATCCGCCGACTGGACCTCGGCGTCCTGATGGACCTGTACGGCGTCACGGAGCCGAGGGACCGCGATTCCCTTGAGACGCTGGCCCGCGACAGCAAGAAGCGCGGCTGGTGGCACGACCACGGCGATACGATCCCGCCCGCCTATGTGGACTTCCTCGATCTGGAAGCAGACGCTCGCTACATCCGGAACTGGCAGCCACTGGTCCTGCCAGGCCTGTTGCAGACCGAGGACTACACCCGCGCTCTGCTTCAGGCCAACCCGGCTGTTGTCCGCCCGGAACGCATCGACCAGTTGGTCAGGCTCCGGATGGAACGCAAGGAGGTTCTGACCAAGCCCGATCCGGCCCGACTCTGCGCGATCATCTGGGAGCCGGCCCTCCGATGCCCGGTGGGCGGCACCGATGCACACCGCGCGCAACTGGGCTACCTCGTCGAAGCGGCGCAACTCCCCAACGTCACCTTGCAAGTGGTTCCGCTCGACATCGGTCCGACCGCTGGCGCCTGCGGGGCATTCGTGATGTACGGATTCACTGGCTCCCCTACCTCGGGAGCAGTGTTTCTGGAGAATCTGACGAGCAGCCATTACCTGGAACGAGAGGCAGAACTCGACGGCTACGGGCTCGTCTTCGAGGACCTGCGATCGTCAGCCCTGAACCCCGCCCAGTCGCTGGATATGATCACCGCAATCGCGGCAGAGACAGCGAGTTAAGAGATCAGACAAGAGGGTGAGCGCATGACCAAGCCGAAGATCTCCGCTCGGGGCTGGTACAAGAGCAGCTACAGCGCACAGGCGAACGAGTGCGTCGAGGCGGGGAACGTCGTCGCTGGCGGCATGGCCGTCCGCGACTCGAAGGACCCCAGCGGCCCGGCCTTGGTCTTCCCGGCCGACGCCTGGTCCGCTTTCCTCACCGGGGTCAAGGCCGGCGACTTCCCCACGGCCTGACCCGCCAGCCACCCCCGTCGCAGCCC
>NZ_JBHWIJ010000214.1:0-14940 GCF_042732255.1 Kitasatospora sp. NPDC059803
CTGTCGATGGCCCCGCCGGTGCCGCGCTGGACCCCGACGGGGTGGCTCCATGGGCGGTTCTCGTGGGTGGTCGCCGAGTCGATGGACAGGGTGCCGGTGCCGTGGTGGTCGGCGAGCTGGTAGGTGAGCTTGGTCGGGCCCTGGCGGACGAGAGTGACGCCGCCGGGCAGGGCGTAGTAGCGGGTGCCGGTGCTGGTCTTGGCGTTGGTGTCGTAGGCGAGTTCGTCACCACCGCCGAGGTTGACCGTGACCTTGCCGGGGTTGCGGCGGATCAGCTGGTTGCCGTCCGCGTCGTAGACGTAGCTGGTGGTGGAACTGCCCTGCTTGAGCGTGGCGATCTTGCCCTCGGCGTCCCAGGTCAGGTCCGCGCCGTTGGCCGCGTCCACGGTGGCCCACGTGCGGGAGTCCCACTTCGGGGCCCAACCCGGCGCGTACACCATGAACTTGCCGTCGTCCTGGACGACCGCGAAGAACTTGCTGTTCGGGCCGACCCATGACTGCGAGGACCACAGCGGCACCCGCTGCGGGTCGTAGACGACGAAGTTGCCGTCGTCCTGCATCGTCGCCCACGCACCCGGGTGGTTCGCCGTGTCGGACGACCACGTCACCAGACCGGTCCGCAGCGAGGTCAGCACCAGGTTGCCGTCGGTCTGCATGGTCAGCTGCACGCTGCTGGAGCGCACGGACTCACCCGGGTTGAGCACGAAGCCGGCGCCCAGGGTCTTGTTCGCACCCGGGTTGGCGATCTTCGTAGTATTCCCGGCCGCGTCGTACTGGTAACTGCCCGGCACACTGCCGTTGTTGGAGAAGGTCGACTTGACCGCGGTCGGCACGTGCGCACCGCCGGTACCACCGCCCGTGCCCGCCGCCGAGGTCGGCGTGTTGCGCGAGCCCGCGGCCGGGAAGGACTGGTCGATGGTCAGGTCCTTCGACTGGTCACCGGTCGGATTGTGCATGACCAGCTTCGTCCGGTTGCCGACCGCATCGTACGTGTAGTCCTGCCAGTATGGCGCGCTACCACCGACGGTGGTGGTCCCCGCCGTCGAAGCCCCACTCGTGGGCAACGAGTTGGCGCACACCCCCTGCCCCGCCAGCGACGGCGTGGGCTGGTTGAGCTGCCCGGTGTCCGACCACGCCGTGGTCAGCCGGCCCAGGTAGTCGTACGTGAAGCACTGCAGATCCGCCTGACCCGGAGTGTTGTCCGGAACCGTCCGGACCGCGGTGATCCGGCCCGCCGGGTTGTACGCGTACGTGGTGTTCTGAACCGTACCCGTCGATGATGTCTGCTTGTCTACGTACTGGGTCAGCAGCCGACCGGTCGACTCGTCGTAGGTGTTCGTCGCGACGATCTGGGTGCCCCAAGGGTTCATCGTGTCCCGGATGTTACGTCCGTAAGCATCCCAGTCCGCTTGCCGCAGGTAGGTATACCCCGAGCCACTCACATCGTTGAGCTGCCCGAAGTCCTCGTAGTTGTAGGTCACCGCCTCCTGGGCCAGATCACCCGCCGCGGCACGGCCCTCCGACACGATCGATCCGCTGACCGGGTTGTAGGCGGCCGTGTAGTCGAAACTCATCTGCCCGGTCTGGCCGATCTCGGACCCCGGGATGGAGACCGAGGTCTTCGTCGCCCGGTACGCCACGTCGTACTCACTGACCGACTTGGTGTAGGCCGTACCGCCTGCTCCACCGACGTACCGGGTCGAGGCGGCCGGCTGGCCCTTCACGACGGTGTCGTAGGTGTAGCCGGTCAGCTGGTTCGCCGGGGCCACCGAGCCGTTGAACGCCCCGGTCTTGCGACCCAGCAGGTCGTACGTGACCGCGATCGTCTGCCCACGCGCGTCCGTCGTCGACGCCAGCCGCCCCGCACTGTCGTACGCGCGGGTCGACACGCCGGTGTCCGGGTCGTCCGCCTTCACCTGGCGACCGCGCTGGTCGTACGTGTAGCTCCAGGTGTTGCCCGCCGCGTCCACCCGGGTGGCCACCTGACCGCCGGGCGTGAAGGTGTAGCTGGTGACATCGGCGTCGGCCTGGTTCCCGGTCGCCGCGGCCGTCTTGTACTGCCACAGCTGCGTCTTGCGCCCGCGGGCGTCGGTGACCGTGCTGGTCGCGGTGGCACCGGCCGGCGGCGACACGTCCACCCGGTCCGCACCGGGATAGGCCGTCGTCGTCGTGGTCTGCGGCTTGCCCAGCGCCACGAACTGCGTGCTCACAGCACGCCCCAGACCGTCGAACTGCACCACGCTCTGGTTCGGCACCATCGCGCCGTCCGGGATCCACCGGGTCGTGTTCGGCTTGTTGGTGTCCTCGTAGTAGGCGCTGTACGCGCGGCCCACCCGGCCCTGCGAGTCGTAGAACGTGTCCGCGACGATCCGGCCCTGGTAGGCCGAGATCGCCGGGTCGCTCTGGGTCTGCACGGTGCGACCCAGGCCGTCCACGATCTGCACGGACTTCCCGTACGCCTTTCCGCCCGGACGCAGCGAGTTCGTCGTCACCGTGGACGGCGCCGAGCTGCCGTTGACGGCGTAGTCGAAGGTCGCGTTCGCGTTGCCACCGGTGTCCTGCCCCGGGGCCCAGACCGCCTTCACCCGCCCGAGACCGTCGTACGTCTTGGTCGTCGTGCGGCCGTTGGCATCCTTCGCGGTCAGCACCAGGGCGCGGGCCGGGTTGAGCGTGACGGTGGCGGTGCGGGCGGTGCCCGCATCGGGCGCGCCGGCCGGGGCCGGGGTGCCGGTGACCACCTGGTTCGGCAGCTCGCCCGGGTTCGCCGAGCTGTACGCGGTCGTGGTGACCGCACCCTTAGGGTTGGCGCTGTCCGTGACCGTCGGGTCGGTCACCGAGGTGGCCCGACCGTACGGGTCGTACGTGCTGGTGCCCGTGGTGACGAACCGCGCAGCGCCGTTGACGTCGTAGCCGTCCAGCACCTGGCTGCCCGTGACCTCGGCCTTGGCACCGGCGGTACCGAAGGCCTGGCCGTCGTAGAGCGTCCGCTTGTCGGAGACGGTGTTGGCCGCGTTCGCGTCCGCCGTGCAGGCGCTGGCGCCCGAGATGACGAACTGCTCGGAGACCAGGCCGGTCATCTGGGAGTTCGCGCCGGCCGCGTACCGGTAACGGGTGCACACGTCCGGCGTGCCGTCGGCCGTACTCAGCGACGTGGTGACCCGGTTGCTCTTCCCGGCGTCCGTGTTCGACACCGTCGTGGTGGTGCGGGTGCCGGTCGTGGTCGCGGCGGTCGCGGCGGTAGTGACCTTGGTGGCGCCGTAGCGGGCGACGAGGTCCGGCAGGCCAGCGCGCGCGTGGGTGGCCCTCACCACCGGGCTCTCATAGGTGTTGACGGTGTACGACACCGGCGAGCCCGCGTCGGCCGAGGCGTCCGCGTAGGTGTCCGTCTCCAGGACCTGCCCGGACATCCAGTCGGAGTCGGTCCGGTTGCCGCTCTTCACGCCCGCGACGGTCGCCGCCTTCGGCTTGCCGTCGGCCTTGATGTCGCCGTCCATGCCCTGGTAGTAGCTGGTCGTCGACTTGGCCTGCGGCCCGTCCTTGCCGGAGCCCGTCACCACGGTGACGTTGGCGAAGCCGCGGAACTGGTCCCAGGTCCGGTAGTCGGACTCGACCAGCGCGCTGTCGTTGCGGCGCCAGGCCGCCGGGCCGTACGTGTAGGAGGTGGTCATCGGCACCGAACTGGCGATGAGGTTGCCGTTCGGATCGACGGTCACCGTGTCCACCGGGTACCGCAGGAACCAGTCGTCCACCGTGGACTGCACCTGCGTGTCGTACCACTTCACGTTGTAGCAGCCCATGGTGTCGCTGTCGGCCGAGGACGGGATCCGCCCCGCTGTGCGCGAGCACTGGTCCTGCTTGTACGAGACCGTGATCGTGCCACCGGTCTCCGTGGTGATCACGGCCACGCGCGGGCGGTTGTAGCTCGGGCGGCCCAGCACCAGGCCGTCCACCCGGTTGGGCAGCAGCAGGTCCGCGAAGGTCACCACCGGAAGTGCCTGCTCGGCCTGGCCGTTGGCCGTGTCCTTGCCCGTCCGCTTCACCGACTGCAGCCACGCGATCGGCGCGTTCTCCGTCGCGTTCTGCGGCGTCTTGAAGACGTGGGTGAACTCGTACGTGTCCACCGGGCGGTAGGAACCGCCCGAGCGGATCGAGGTCGTGATCCCGTTCAGCCACTTCGTCGACCAGTACGTGGGGCCGTAGTTGGTGCAGGCACCACTGTCCTGGCACTGCTTGTCCAGCGGCGCGTCCGGCCAGTTGGCGGCGTTCGCCGCCGTGCGCTGCGACGGGTCGCACACCGGGGCACCCGACACGCACCGCTCACCCGATTCGAAGTCGACCCGGGCCGCGGACCGGTACGAGCCGCCTGCGCCCAACTGGTCGGACAGCAGCTGGCCGTAGGTGATCGCGGACAGCACACCACCACGCGTGTACGCGGTGTTCGCGCCCTTGCCTCCGTTCTGGGCCCCACCACGCGCGTACCAGTTGGTCTCGGGCGTGTAGCCGTACGTGGTCAGGTTGCCGTGCGCGTCGACCACGTAGTCCAGGTTCCAGCGCCAAGCGGTCTGGCACCAGGAGCCCTTGCCCTTGGAACCGTCGTAGCACGGGTTCCCCGGGTTCGGCGAGTACACCGGAACCGTCCACGCCGACTTGCTCTCAGGACCCGTCTTGCCCGGCGAACCGTCCGCCGCCGGCAACTGGTTGAGACCGAAGTAGTAGACCGTCCCCGAGGTGTCCGTCACCTTCAGGTACGAGCCGTTCCAGGTGCCGTTGTTGGCGCCGGTCAGAAACTCGACCTTCGTCCCATCATCACCCTTGAGCCGCCACGTGCACCGCGACTGCTCATCGGTCGCCGTCCCGGCGACACACGAACCATCATCGGGCACCAGTTCACCCGAGTGCCCGCCGAGCGATAGCGTGAGGTTCGGCCCACCCCAGCACTGGTCACCCGAGCCGGGAATGCCCGCCTTGTCGCACCCGCGGTAGCCACGCTCGACGAACCCGGCGCTCAGGTCCCAGCCGTCGCCGATCCACGACGCCTGGGCGTTCGTCGACGCCGTCTTCCCGTCCACCGACGCCGAGTCGTACCCGAGCGCGAGCGACGGAGCGCCACCGCCCAGGGACGGCGGCACCACGATCGGATAGCTGTACGTGAACGACCCCGACGCGCTACCCGCCGTCCAGCTCTGGCTGGACCCCAACGGCGTGGCACTGTACGTACCCGTCCCGCCGGAGGGCGCGGCGTCCAGTGCCAGCAGCACCCGACCCGGCGCGGCCAGCGAACCCGCCGCGGCCGCAGACTCCGCCCGCGAGCCCTTCGACGTGCCACCCACGGCCGGCAGGTCGACATCCGCGACCAGCCGCTTCGACTTCTCGTCGTAGTGCGAGGCGACCGGCGTGCGGGCCTGACAGCCGTCGACGTCCGGGGTGGTGAGCGCGCACTCCGGCAGCGCCACTAGCCGGGCCCGGTGGGCGAGGTCACCGCTGACGCCCATCGCGCCGAGATCGAGCCCGACCTGGACCTTGCCGGCCTTCGCCGCCTCGTCGCGCGACAGCGCAACGACCGTACCCTGCAGGCCCTTCGAGGCGTCTGCGGGCGACGCGGCGACCTGCACCCGCACCGGGGCGGTGGGCGCGGCCTCACCACCCGGCGCCGGCGCCAGCCAGACCGGCAGGTCGCCCGCCTGCCTGGACGCGACCACACCCGCGTCCAACGCGACGTCCGCGCTGCCCTGCTTCGGCTGCCGCAGAGACTTCGGCGGCACCCAGTTCGGCGAACCGGTCTGCGGCGAAGTCGACTTCACCTTGTCCGCCGCACCGTGCACCGAGGCCGTCTTCGGCAGTGGTGTGCCGGGCGGCGACCAGATCCGGCCCTTGTCCGCACCACTGCCTGCAGGGGCCGCGACGGCGGTGCCGAGCGGAGCCGCCAGGACGGTCAGAACTGCAAGCGAACTGACAGCTCCCAATCGGGATCTGCGCCGTCTCGACGGCCGCTTGTCCCACCCGGTGTCACCGGGTGGTCGTTCGTAAAAAGAGGACATCTCCACCCCCATGGGAGGTCCGCACCACGACTCGGCGCGGACAGGTCTCGGTGGAGGGTAGGGCGCTAACGATCCAGTGGTCGAGCGACTTGAGGATCCCCTGAGGCTGTGATTAACATCACAGATCAACGAAATCGGCGGACGATCCGTCAAATCGGACACCCTTCCCGGCAATGCAATTGACGGCCAGTCAGCTATCCGGCAGCTTGCTGAGGACCTCTACGAACGATCCTGATCCGGCCGTCCTGCTCGGCCGGACGTTCACACCTCTCCTCGAAGGGGATTCACCATGCCCGCTCCCTCCGGAGCCTCCTCCGGGATGCGCAGAACCAGATATCCATCTCGGCGTTCGTACGCCGTCGCGGTCACCCTGGCACTCGCGCTGACCTCCGTCGGACCGGTCGCGCCCCTGGCTCTCGCCGCCGACTCCCCGGCCTCCTCCAGCCAGGCCTCCGGAGGGATTCCGAAGGACCTGGCCGACCGGATCGCCGCGGGCGACGCCAAGTTCGCTGGCGAGAAGCCCCGACTCGCCTCGGACAAGGCCATCGCCGAGGCCAGGCGGACCGGGAAGCCCGTCCCTGTGCCGGAGTTGACCGACGAGTACAGCGAGACCGTCGCCACCCCCGCCGGCCACCTCGCCCGCACCCAGCACGCCGAACCCCAGCGGGTGAAGCAGAACAACGCCTGGGCGAACCTGGACGGCACCCTCGTCCCCGACGAGCACGGCGGCTACCGGCCCAAGACCGCCGTCGCCGGCGTCCACCTGTCCGGCGGCGGCGACGGACCGCTCGGCACCCTCACCAGCCCGGACGGCGAGTCCCTCACCATCGACTCCCCCTTCCCGCTGACCAAGCCCACCCTCGACCCGGGCGGCGAGGCCCTGGTCTACCCCGAGGTCACCCCCGGCATCGACCTCAAGGTCACCGCCTCGAAGCTCGGCGGCCTCTCCACCGTCCTGGTCGTCAAGACCGCCGAAGCGGCGAAGAACCCGGCCCTGAAGAAGGTCCGCTTCCCCACGCAGGCCAAGGGCGTCAGCGTCAAGGCCGACGACGCCGGCAACCTCACCGCCACCACCAAGGACGGCAAGGTCCGCTGGCATGCCCCCACCCCGCAGATGTGGGACAGCGGCACCGGCACCACCCCCGGCGCCCCCAAGGGCAGGGCCGCCGGCGCCCAGCGAGACGGGCAGGACCAGGGCGGCGACAGCCGGGAGCAGAAGAGCACCGCCGACGGCCCCGGCGCCGGCGCCAAGGTCGCCACCATGCGGACCTCGGCCTCAGCCGACGCCGTCGAGCTGACCACCGACGACTCCGTCCTCGGCAAGGGCCAGGGCCCCTGGTTCATCGACCCCGGCTGGATCTACGACCGCCGCGAGGCCACCACCTGGGCCTGGACCCAGTCCGCCTACCCCCGCACCAACAACCTCGGCCGTACGGTCGCCAACTCCGGTGACCAGTACGCCCAGCCGGGTGTCGGCTACCAGGGCTACCAGACCTCCAAGGGCGTCGAACGGTCCTACTTCCAGTTCGATACCCGCTGGTACAACGACATCGTCATCAACAAGGCGACGATGTCGTTCTTCGAGGCCAAGTCCTCGGACTTCTCCTGCACCAACAAGTACACCGTCGACCTGAACCTCACCGGTGCGATCGACAACAACACCACCTGGAACAATCCCCCCGGCGTGGTCACTGGAGTCGGCTCGGCGGACGTCGGCGGCGCGGGGCAGAACGGCTGCGGCGGCTACACCCAGTTCGACTACGACGTCACCGGCGTCTACCGCCAGTACGCCCCCAGCCACGACAACCTCACCTTTGGCCTGTTCGCCCGCAACGAGTCCAACGCGATGGCGTTCAAGCGCCTCACCTACAACCCGGCCGTCGTGGTCGAGTACGACCGGGTGCCCAACACCCCGACCAACCCGTACGCCTGGCCCGTCCCCTCGACGACCGTGCCGTGGGCCGAGAACCAGGGCTGTGACGGCAACTCCATCGGCTGGCTCAACTCCTCCTCCGGCTTCAACGGCTCCGTCACCCTCAACGGGACGGTCAGCAGCAACGCACAGAGCTCGCTGTTCGCCTGGACCCACATCTGGGACTACGCCGACCTGAGCGCCGACGCCGACTCCGGCTTCACCGCCGAGGTACCCAACGGCGGGAACGCGGCCTTCCAGGTCAAGCCGGGCGTCATCAAGGACGGTCACGTCTACGGCTGGGGCACCATGGCCAGCGACAAGCTGGTCCAGATGTCCGCCTCGACGCCAATCTGCCGCTTCGGCGTCGACCTGACCCCGCCGACCCTCTCCGTCCCGGACGTCTACACCCAGCTGCCCGAGGGCGACCTGGCGACCACCTTCCCGCCGTCCGGCAACGGCCAGGTCACCAAGAAGCGCACGGGCGAGACCGGCCTCGTGCCGTTCACCGCGGCCGACCCGGCGCCGGGCGGCAACGCCTCCGGCGTCGCCTGCGCCCGCTGGTCCTGGGACCCTCAGCTCGCCGGCGCGGGCTGGGTCTGCGGCAACGACTTCCCCCGGGGCGGCATCCCGGTCTCCTCGGGCCGCTGGGGCACCAACATCCTGTACATCCAGGTGATGGACAACGCCCGCAACGTCTCGCCGGTCGCCCAGTACGCCTTCTACGTCCCGTGGAACCCTGACGGCCCGCCGCCCGTCTTCGGTGACGTCACCGGCGACGGCGCGCCCGACATCCTGACGCCCGACCAGGCCGGCTACCTGCGCGCGTACAACCCCCCGGGCAACCCGAACGCCAAGAGCCCGGCCGTCTCGGCCGTCTCCATCCCGGCGGAGGCCCCCGGCGGCAAGGGCTGGACCGGCATCCAGCTCACCCACCGCGGCACCCTCACCGGCGGCAACAACATCGACGACGTCATCGCCCACGCACCCGGCGACCCGGAGCTCAAGCTCTACCCGAACCCGGGCAACACCGGCGTCTACGGCCGGATCGACAAGCCGGTCCCCCTCACCAAGCCCAAGTGCGCCAAGACCGCCACCGAGGACTGCTCCTGGCTGACCACCGCCGGCTACAACGCCAACGACTGGTCCACCACCCTGCGCATCGCCGCCCTCGGCGACCCCGTCAACACCGACCTCGACCCCAAGCTCAGCTTCAAGAACAAGACCGGCCTGCTCACCGTCGAGAGCACCGACAACGGCACCGACGCCGCCCTCTGGTACTACCCGGCCACCAACGCCAACACCCTGGGCAAGCCCGTCCGACTCGCCGCATCCGGCTGGAAGGACAAGGAACTCATCACCTCCGGCGACTGGGCCAAGCAGGGCCACCCCGGCCTGTTCACCCGCAACCTCGCCGCCTCGTCGGACGCCGCCAAGGACGACCTCAACGGCCTCACCTTCACCACCGGCACCGTCCTCGCCACCGACAGCCAGGGCCAGCCGGTCAACGACCCGACCGGCAAGCCGCTGATAGTCCCCACCCTCACCGGCATCGCCACCACCACCAAGATCGGCGGCGTGCCCAGCGACACCTGGACCACCCTCGGCTCCGACGGCGACCTCACCGGCAGCGGCAACGCTGCCCTGTGGGGTACCAAGGCCGACGGCTCGATCGACATCTGGTGGGGCAAGCCCACCACCCCCGGCTCCCCGACCGCCGGCTACACCTGGCAGGTCGGCCCCAACACCATCGCCAACACCACCGTCAACCCGCAGTGGTGGACCCTCGACAACCACTCCAGCGGTGACAACGAGGACTCCAACAAGCTCTACAAGAACGGCGACGACCCCAAGAACACCTACCCGACCGGGGCCATGCTCACCGCGGACCACAACCGCAACGCCAACAAGGCCACCGCCTTCGACGGAGCGTCGGTCTACCGCACCACCGCCCCCGTCAACAGCAGGCTCGACACCTCCCGGAGCTACAGCGTCTCGGCCTGGGTCAAGATCAACAACACCGACGGCTTCCAGACCGCCGTCTCCCTCACCGGCGACGTGGCCAGCCCGTTCTACCTCCAGTACTCGAAGACCTTCCACAACTGGGCCTTCGTGCTACCGGGCAGTGACAGCACCAGCCCCACGGCCTGGTACTCCGCCTACGACCACAGCGGCCGCACCAACGCCGCGGTCGGCCAGTGGACCCACCTGACCGGCACCTTCAACTCCGACACCTCGACGATCACGCTGTACGTCAACGGCGCGGCCGTCGGCTCCGACAAGGTGCCCAGCGGCTGGAAGCCGGCCCCCGGCAGCCTCAACGTCGGCGGCGTCACCTACAACAAGTCCGCCCCCGGTGACCTGCTCAACGGCGCGATCAGCGACGTCCGGGCCTACCCGTACGCCCTGACCGACCAGCAGGCCAACACGCTCGCCACCACCGACTCGGTCATCCAGATCCGCAGCGCGGTCGACACCCGCAAGTGCCTGGACAGCTGGGGCGGCACGACCGGCACCCAGCTCCGGATCTACGACTGCTGGAACGGCGAGAGCCAGCACTTCGCGATGACCAAGGACAAGCAGATCAAGATCCCGGCGTCCGGGCGATGCCTCGGCACCGCGGACGCCGTGGCCGTCGACGGCACCCCGGTCGTCGCGCAGGACTGCGGCAACCCGGCCACCCAGACCTGGATCCGCCGGTACGACAACTCGCTGTACAATCCGGCCTCCGGCCGCTGCCTCAACCTCAACAATTGGAACACCGCCAACGGCCAGGGCCTGGACGTCTGGCAGTGCTCCGACCAGGGGAACCACCACTGGGTCTTCGAGGCCCAGCAGACGGTGTAACACCTGCAATACCCCATAACAACCGCAGCGCCGTCCCTCGTCGGGAGTTCATCCGACGGGGGACAGCGTCGTTCAGCCGGCCGGCGTCGGATCGGATCCCGGCTCATTCCTGTAGGGCACCACCCGGTGTGATCACCCTGCTTCTCCGAGTAAGGTCCACCCACGGCCCAGGCGCACCGGTCGGTGACGAACCCTCCGGACCGAGGAGCGCGACCGTGCCCGACCAGGACCGGCAGACAGGCCAGTTCGAGTACCTGCGGCCGCGGACGAGGGCCCTCGCCTACCCGCTGCTGGGCTCACACGCAGAGTCGGAGGCCGCGGTGCGGGAGGTCTGGGTCAGGCTCGACCGGATCAATCCGGAGGAGGTCGCGGACCTGGCCGCCTCGCTGACCACGGTGACCAGGCGGGTCTGCCTGGGCCTGCTGGGTTCGTGGGACGCCCGACCGGAGCGGCTGCTGGACGTGGTGGTGGGGCCGGCTCACCCGGTGCCGCCGGGCGGGTCGGTCGGGCTCGCGCTGCTGGTCGCGCTGGACGCGCTGGCCCCGCCGAGCGGGTCGCCTTCGTGCTGCACGAGCTGTTCCGCCTGCACGTCGACCAGATCGCGATTACCCTCGGCCGGACCACCGCGGACACCCGCAAGCTCACCGACCAGGCCCGCCGCCAGGCACAGGAGGCCCGCGCGGCGGACGCCGAGGGCGGCCCGGTCGGCCGCCGGAGGCTGGTGGACGCCTTCTGCACGGCGGCCCGCGACGGGGACCGGGCGGCGCTGACGGCCGTCCTGAATCCGGCGGCCGAGCTGCACGCGGACGGCGGGCCCACGCGGACCGGATGGCGGAGCGCGCCGCGCTGCTCCGGCAGGGCGGGCCGACCGCCGCCGCGGTGCTGGTCAACGGCGCCCCGGGCGCGCTGGTCGCCCGGGACGGCGAGCCGGTCGCGGTGCTGGGCTTCGCCGTCCGGGCCGGCCGGATCAGCGGGGTCCACCTCTTACTGGACCCGGAGCGGCTGGCCGCGCTGGACATCGACGCCCTGAGGCCCTGACGCCCCAGCTCAGAAGGCTTCGCCCGCGGTCGGCGACAGGCGGAACCCCGAGGATTCTCGCGCCACCGTCATGCGGCTTAGGAATCTCCACCATGCGCACCGGAGGTGGAAAGTACGAGCCCGATGACATCCGGTTCCAGGCCTTATAGAGATTGCTCTCCATATCCTTCTCGAAGTCAGCGATACTCTGGCCGTCCACTCCAGGCGCACCCTTATTTGCCTTGACGCCCCCCATGCCTCCATCACTTCCCGCTTCGAAATCCCACGCAGCATATGGGCCTCGGCATGGGCACCGCGTTCATGCCGGCGATGAGCCTGGCCACGCACGGCGTCCAGCCGCGCGACGCGGGCGTCGCCTCCGCGATGGTCAACACCTCGCAGCAGGTCGGCGGCGCCATCGGCACCGCGCTGCTGAACACCATCGCGGCCAGCGCCACCACCAGTTGGCTGGCCTCGCACGCGACCGCCGCGGCCGCCTCGTCGCCGGCGGCCGCCCAGACCCTGCAGTTCCAGGGCATGGTGCACGGCTTCACGACCGCGATCTGGGTGTCCTTCGGGATCCTGGTGGCGGCCTCCGCGATCGCCTTCACCCTCGTGAACGCCGGTCGCCCGGACGCGGCGTCGGCTTCGGGCGCCGGTGCGGCGAAGAACGACGAGGTGCCGGTGATGGTGCACTGACGCCTGCGGGTTACTCGGGTGCGTACGCGGCCCGTCCGGTGCCCCCTTCCTGGGGCGCCGGGCGGGCCGCTCGCCGTTTCCGGGGCCGGCGGTTCCGGGGCCGGCGGTTCCGGGGCCGACCGTCGGCGGCGGCGTCGCTTCGGGGTCTGCGGTTCCGGATCTGCGGTTCCGGGTCTGGATCACAGCCGCCCCGGGTAGAAGTGGGGATCACTCCCCGATTATGGTGACCTCAGCGAGAAGCGGGGAATGATCCCCACTTCCTTCCGACTGAGGTGCGTGCACATGACCCGGAATCAGAACCCAGGACGGGGGCGGCGGGCCGTCGACTGGGCGGACGGCCGGCTGGGGATCCACACCCTGGCCAGGGCCAACCTTCGCAAGATCTTCCCGGACCACTGGTCCTTCATGCTGGGCGAGATCTGCCTGTACACCTTCCTGATCATCATCCTGACCGGCGTCTGGCTGACCCTGTTCTTCAAGCCCTCCATGGGCGAGGTGATCTACGACGGCTCGTACGTCCCGCTCAAGGGCGTGCCCATGTCGCAGGCCTACGCCTCCACGGTGGACATCAGCTTCGAGGTCCGCGGCGGGCTGCTGATCCGGCAGATCCACCACTGGGCCGCCATCGTCTTCGTCGCGGCCATGTTCGTGCACATGATGCGGGTCTTCTTCACCGGTGCGTTCCGCAAGCCGCGCGAGGTCAACTGGGTCTTCGGCTTCCTGCTGCTCTTCCTCGGCATGCTGGACGGCTTCTTCGGCTACTCGCTCCCGGACGACCTGCTCTCCGGCACCGGCATCCGGTTCATCGAGGGCGTGGTACTGGCCATCCCGCTGGTCGGCACCTACGTCCAGATGTTCCTGTTCGGTGGCGAGTTCCCCGGGCACGACATCATCCCGCGGTTCTTCACCGTCCACGTGCTGCTCGTGCCCGGCATCATGCTCGGCCTGCTGGTGGCGCACCTGATCCTGGTCTTCCACCACAAGCACACCCAGTGGACCGGGCCCGGAAGGACCGAGAAGAACGTCGTCGGCATGCCGCTGATGCCGGTCTACCTGGCCAAGGCCGGCGGGTTCTTCTTCCTGGTCTTCGGCATCGTCGCGCTGATGTCCGCCGTCGCCACCATCAACCCGATCTGGGCGTACGGCCCGTACCGCCCCGACCAGGTCTCCACCGACGCCCAGCCCGACTGGTACATGGGCTTCGCCGAGGGCCTGATCCGGGTGATGCCCGGCTGGGAGGTCGGGCTCTGGGGGCACACCCTCAACCTCGGCGTGCTGATCCCGTTCACGCTGTTCCCGGTGATCCTCGGCGCGATCGCGGTCCACCCGTTCATCGAGAGCTGGGTGACCGACGACAAGCGCGAACACCACCTGCTGGACCGGCCGCGCAACGCGCCCGTCCGCACCGCGCTCGGTGCCGCCTGGATCAGCCTCTACCTGGTGATGCTGGCCGGCGGCGGCAACGACCTCATCGCCACCCATCTGCACCTGTCGCTCAACGCCATCACCTACGCGGTGCGGATCGGCTTCTTCGCCGTCCCGGTGGCCGTCTTCGTCATCACCAAGCGCTGGTGCCTCGGCCTCCAGCGCCGCGACCGCGACAAGGTGCTGCACGGACGCGAGACCGGCGTCGTCAGGCGCCTGCCGCACGGCGAGTTCACCGAGGTGCACGCCGGGCTCGCGCCCGCCGAACTGCACCGGCTCACCGCACACGAGCAGCCCCGCCCCCTCGAACTGGCGGCCCCCGTCGACGAGAATGGAGTCGCCCGGAGCGCGGGCGTGCTCAGCCGCACCCGCGCCCGGCTGTCCCGCGGATTCCACGGCGAACACGCCCGGATCGCCGAGCCCGCCGCCGAGGAGTGCCGCGAGATCGCCGAGGGCCACGGGCACTGACCCGCGGCCCCGGCCCCCACGCCAGAGGGAGGACAGATGCACGACCG
Source organism: Kitasatospora sp. NPDC059803 (assembly GCF_042732255.1). NCBI lineage: Bacteria > Bacillati > Actinomycetota > Actinomycetes > Kitasatosporales > Streptomycetaceae > Kitasatospora > Kitasatospora sp. NPDC059803. The sequence goes on from NZ_JBHWIJ010000214.1 coordinate 14,454, forward strand.
ATCCGACCAGCTCGCCGAGAACAGATACCTCCTGCTCACCACCTTCGGCGAGGACGGCACCCGCCAGGACTCGCAGATCTGGGTGGTGCCCGACGGCACCGCGCTCGGCGTCTGGACCCCGGCCCACTCCGGCGAGGCCGAACGGATCCGGCGCCACCCCCGGGTGCTGGTCGGCCCGTGCGACGCCCACGGGCGCCCGACCGGACGCCCGGTGCCGGCCCGCGCACGGCTCTGCGACCCGGACGACACCGCCCGCTACCGCACCTCGCTGATCAACAAGTACGGCCTGACGGCGCTGATCGTGCTGGCCCGCAGCCGGTTCCGGGTCGGGCTGGCCGGGACGGTCGGCATCCGGATCACGCTCAACGAGCTGGAGCAGCGGCTGGTCGGGCCCGAGTGGCAGCTGCCGACGACGTACTGCGTCAACTGACTCCGTCGGGCGACCTGGTGGCGCCGGGGGCCGGGGGCGGGGGGCCGGGGGCCGGGG
>NZ_JBHWIJ010000215.1:0-14926 GCF_042732255.1 Kitasatospora sp. NPDC059803
CCCGGCCCCGGCGCAGCCGTTCGGCCAGGCGGGCGGCGTCGCCGAAGCGGGTCAGCCAGTGGGCGCGGGCGATCGGGACGCGGCGTCCCAGGGCGTGGTCCAGTGCCTGCTGGAAGCGGGGCAGGGTGAGCGGTTCGTGCCGGTCCCGGGGCGGGTGGGGGTCGGCGGTGAGCAGGCGGACGTAGCCGGGTCTGGGGATGGCGAACACGGTGCCGTTCTCGCCCGTGTTCACGCCGAAGGGGATCTGCCGGGGGTCGGTCAGGACCACGTCCGCGAGCAGGGTGAAGCGGCGGGCGGGGGTGCCGGGGAAGGCGATGGCGGCGAGTCCGCGCACGGTGCTGCGGCCGCCGTCGCAGCCGGCCAGCCAGCCGGCGCGCAGCAGCGCGGGGCCGTCGGGGGTGTCGGTGTGGGCGTGGACGCCGTCGTCGTCGAGGTCGAGGGCGCTCAGGCGGTGGCCACGCAGGATGCGCACGCCCAGGTGGCGGGCGTGTTCGGTGAGGATCTCCTCCACCCTGGTCTGGGCGATGCCCAGGACGTAGGGGTGGCGGGTGCGCATGGCGGCGAGGTCGAGGCGGGCCTGTGCGGTGAACGCGGTGGTCGCCACGGTGGGGCCTTCGGCGAGGAGGCGCTCGGCCAGGCCGCGGCGTTCCAGCAGTTCCAGGCTGCGGGCGTTGAGATTGAAGCCGCGGCAGAAGCCGGGCGGGGACGGGTCGCGTTCCAGGAGCACGGTGCGCACGCGGGCCAGGGCCAGTTCGCAGGCCAGCATCAGGCCGGCGGGGCCGGCGCCGACGACCAGGACGTCCGCGTCGCCGGCGGCGCTGGCGGCCTCGGCGGCGGGTAAGCGCTGTCCGGTACGGGCCGGCGCGGGTGCAGGTGCGGGTGTGGGGGTGTCAGGCATCGGGGGCGGCCTCCGGCCAGGCCAGGGTGCCCTGTTCGATCTCCTCGGCGGTGCGCAGCACCCATTGGCGTTCGGCGTGCAGCATGGCGTGGGCGTACTCGGCCTCGATGACGAACAGTCGGGGGGCGTGGTGTTCGCGGGTGGCGCTGTGGTGGGCCTGTTCGCTCTCGGTGATGCGGGTCTGCAGGGCGGCGGCCCGTTCGCGCAGGGCCTGGGCGGCGCGGTGCGGTCCCAGGGCGCCGAGGTAGCTGACGGCGGACAGGAATTTCGGGTATTCGCGGGAGGGTTCGCGGATGAGTTCGTCCAGCCACTGGGTGAAGTACTGGCGGCCCTGGGGGGTGTGGCGGTAGACGGTGCGGGCGGGGCGCGCGCCGACTTGTTCGGTGTCGGTGGCCTCGATCCAGCCGTCGCGGGCCAGGGCGCGCACCGTGTCGTAGAGCGAACCGGTGGTCAGTTTGAAGGCCTGGTCGAGGTGGCGCTCGCGCAGGGTGGTGGCCATGGCGTGGGGGTGCAGGGGCTGTTCGAGGAGCAGGCCGAGCAGGGCGAGGGCCAGGGGGTTGGCGGGTCGTTTGGCGGTCATGGCACTCCGTGGTCGCACGCGGGGGCCCGGGTCGGGGCCGGGGCTGGTGATACTCGGATCGTACTACTCGGATCCGAGTATGTGGAAGGGGTGGTCCGAGTCGCCCGCCGCGGCGCGGCGCCGCACCGGCCTTGCGGTGCAGGGGAGTTCGGTCCCGGCCGTTGCCGGGGCGCTGCCGGGTGCGATCATGGCGGGCGTGGCTTTTGACGACGCGCGACCCCGGTCCGGCCTGGCCTATGAGCGCTGGCGCGCCCGCGAGGCGCCCCACGGGGACTTCATCATGTTCGGCGACGGGTCACTGTCGGTGATGCAGCTCATGCGGTTCTCCCCCGCCGGCCGGCCCCACGACCCGCGGGCCCAGCAGTGGAGTTGGGGGGAACTGCTGCGGGCCACCGCGTGGACCCCCACCGACTGGACGGACGTCGACACGACGTTCGCCACCAGCACCCACGCCGGCAGCCGCGCCCTCGCCGGCGAGGCGTCCGAGCACGGCAGCATCGGCTGGGTCGCGCTGACCCGCGACGACGACGAGAACACCCTGGAGTGGCTCGCGATCTCCTGCTCCTCCAACCCGTTCGCCGACGTCACCCTCGACGACACCACGGTGACCGCCACCAGCACCCTGGGACGGATCTGGACCTTCCCCCGCAACGCCCCGCAGCAGGTACGGATCACCGAGGACCCCACCCACCCCTGGCCCTCCCCCGCCGGGCCGGCGGACCCCACCCCCTGAACCGCCCGGCCGGGCCGGCCCCGGTGACCTTCCGGCGGACCTGCGTGTTCGCCGCCGACGGGCAGCAGCCCACCTCCACCTCCACCCTGCGCTTTCGCCAACGCGGCGAGGTGGAGGCGGACTTGGCCGCACACGGCTTCATCCTGCGCGAGGTCCGCGACGCCCCCGACCGGCCGGGCCGCGAACTCGTCTTCATCGCCGCCCGACCACCGCAGCCGTAGACCCGCGCCACCGCCCGACCGCCCCGACCCGGGCCCGGGTGACGGGGCGCCACCGCCGGGACGCGGGCACCGAAAGCCCGCCGCCAGGCCGTCACCGGGCCTGCGCCGGTGGGCTGATCTGCTATTTTCGCCATGCTTCGACGCGAACCGTACAAGCGTGCGGTTTCGCATGCCCGCACGGGACCCCGGCCGCGAGCCCGGCCGCGGCCCCGGGTGCGGGCCCCGGGGCGGCCCCAAGCGGGCACAGCAGTCGGTCGACCAGCGGGGGGACGGGATCCATGAACGCGTACGCGGGCTCCGACGGGCCGGGCCTGTACGGGCCCTACGGTCCGCCGGCGGGCGGGCCGCTGTTCGGGGTGAACCCGGCGGACCTGGACGCGGCGGCGAAGGTCGCCAAGGACACCGGTGAGGCGATGCCGGGCGAGCTCAAGCACATCCACGAGCCCTCCGACACGGCGGTCGCGGCGCTGTCGGGCTGGCGCACCGGGGCGTCGCTGCACGCCTGCACGGCGGCGTGGGAGGAGTGCCTGAACAAGCTGGCCTCGGAGGTGGACGGGGTGAGCCTGAAGCTGGGCCAGACCGCGGGCAACTACCGCGGCACCGACTCGGGCAACGCCGGCGCCCTCAAGGCGCCCGGCGCCGGGCCCTACGCGCCGGCGGTGAACTGATGGTCACCCTCGCCCAGCTGCGCGACGCGGACCTGTCCGGCCTGGCCGGCGCCGCCGGCGCCTACGACACCCTGGCCGGCGCGTTCGGCAAGCACGTCCAGGCGATGAACACCGAGGTCACCAAGCACGTCTTCAACAGCCAGTGGGTCGGCACCGCGGCCGGCGCCGCCAACGCCTCGCTGCAGCGCACCAGCGGGCGCCTGGACGCCGCGCACACCGAGATGTCGGCGGTGTCGGGGCTGCTGCGCGAGGCCTCGGAGAGCTTCCAGCTGGCGCAGTCGAAGCTGAAGGAGGCCCTCCAGGAGGCGCAGGGCGCGGGGCTGACGGTCGCCGAGGACGGCACGGTCAGCTGGCCGGCGCCCTCGCAGGCGGAGCGCCACGACCCCGGCTACGACACGCCGCAGCGGGCCAGGGCGCTGGCGGATCGCATCTCCCACGCCGTCACCGAGGCCGACGGCGCCGACCAGAAGATCGCCAAGCTGCTGGACGACCTGACGGTGCGGGCCCGCACCGGCACCGGACTGGACCTGGCGCAGGCCGGCGCCGACCGCAAGGCCGTCGACGAGCTCGGCACCGGCCTGATGGCGGCCGGCTGGCCGCCCGCCGGCGCCGCCCCCACCGAGGTCAACTCCTGGTGGAAGGGCCTGACCCCGGACGAGCAGCAGCGCCTGGTCCAGGCCCACCCCGACCTGCTGGGCATGCGCGACGGCATCCCCGCCACCGCCCGCGACCAGGCCAACCGCCTCAACCTGGCGCACCTGATCGACACCTACGAGCACAAGCCGAACCCGTCGGACGACGAGAAGCAGAAACTGGAGGGCTTCCGAGCGATCCGGGACAAGCTGAACGTGCAGAACGGCCGGCAGCCGCCCGCGTTCCTGCTGGGCGTCGGCGAACAGGGCCAGGGCCGCGGCATCCTGTCCTTCGGCAACCCCGACACCGCGAAGAACGTCAGCGCCTACGTGCCGGGGCTGGGCACCAAGCTGTCCTCCGTCGGCGGCAAGGACGCCGACCGGGCCCTGAACGTGTGGAACGCCGCCCACATCGCCGACTCCGGTGCCGAGGTCGCCTCCATGATCTGGCTCGGCTACGACCCGCCGCCCGGACTGGAGAAGGTCCTCGACGGGGACCCCCGGCCCCTGGAGGTGATGGGCACCGACCGCGCCGCCAAGGGCGGCGCCGCCTACGACACGTTCATGGCCGGACTGCGCGCCACCCACGAGGGAGCGCCCGCGCACCTGGTCGCCCTCGCCCACAGCTACGGCTCCACCACGGTGGGCCTGGGCGCGCAGCTGCCCGGCGGCACCGGCGCCGACGACATCATCCTGGTCGGCTCCCCCGGCACCGGCGCCGACAAGGCCTCCCAACTGCACATCGACCCCCACCACGTGTGGGTCGGCGACGCCGAGAACGACCCGGTCAGCCACCTGCCGGCCAAGGGCCGGGTCGCCACCGACGTGGTCCTGGGCCCCGTCCTGGGCCCCGTCGCCGACGACCTCTACCAGACGTTCGCCCCCGACAACCAGCTCTGGTTCGGCCAGGACCCCGCCAGCAAGGACTTCGGCGCCAACCGGTTCGCGGTCCCCGACGGCAAGTCCCTGTCCCTGGACTCCCACTCCAACTACATGAACAGCTCCTCCGACACCGCGACCGCGGAGTCGATCAACAACATCGGCCAGATCGTGGCCGGCAGGTACGACGCCGTGACACGGCAGGAAGGCCGATGAACATGGCAACCCCGACCGCACGACGGCTCGGCCTCACGGCCGCCACGCTGGCACTCGCCCTGACGGCCTGCGGGCACACGGGCGCGGGCGTGGGCGTGGGCGACGAGCACCCGGCACCCGAGTCCCTCACCACACCCGAACAGGCCGTCCAGAAACTCGACGCGCTCCTGGACGAGGCGCTCTCCGGCATCCAGCCGCCGCTGCGCCACTGGGACGGCTGGCCGCGCTCCACCGAACAGAGCGGGGGCATCGACGACCACTCCAAGGGCTATGCCATCGCCACCCGCGACCGCCACATCATGACCAAGGTCTCCAAGGCCAAGTACACCGCCCTGATGGACATGGCCGAACGCGACTGGAAGGCCAAGGGGTACAAGATCACCTCGGTCAACCCCAACCAGCCGGCCCTGTTCGCCGCCGCCCCGGACGGATCCTCCGTCGCGATGCTGTTCGGCGCCGCCGGCAACATCACCCTCCAGGCCTCCGGCGGCGGCCACATCCCCGTCATCCGCGACCGCGACCCGTTCGGCACCCCCACCCCCGACCCCGTGATGGCCAACGGCAACCTCGACGTCATCCCCACGGACGACGACCCGTTCTGGTCACACTGAGAGCCGCCCCCATGACCCCCGAACAGGCCGTCCACGCCCTCGACGCGCTCCTCGACGAGGCGATGTCCGCCATCCGCCCCCCGCTGCGCCACTGGGACGGCTGGCCGCGCTCCACCGAGCAGACCACCGGCGGCCTCCAGGACCGCTCCCTGGGCTACGCCACCGCCACCCGCGAGCGGCACGTCACCACCAGGGTCGCCCCCGCCAGGTACGGGGCGCTGCTGGGCGTCACCGAACGCGGCTGGCAGGCCCGCGGCTACCGGATCACCGCCGTCAACCCCCGCCAGCCCGCCATGTTCGCCACCACGCCCGCCGGATACGGCGTCGCCGTGCTGTTCGGCGCCGCCGGGAACATCACCTTCCAGGCCACCGTCGGCCCCATCCCCGTCATCCGCGACCGCGACCCCTTCGGCACCTACGTGCCCGAACCGACCCTGCCCAACGGCAACCTGGACGTCCTGCCCCGCCACGACGACCCGTTCTGGTCCGCCTGACCGGCAGACGCACCGCCAGACCCGCAGACAGACCCGCTGGCAGACCCGCCGGCAGGCGCACCGGTGGACCCGCCGGCGAGCGCACCGGCGGGCACAGCGGCGCGGGCACCCGCAGGCCCTCCCGTGTCCGAGAGGTGGCCACCCGGCGTCCGGGGCCGGGGGCGCGCAGTAGGATCGGCGGCGTTGTCACCACATTCCACCGCTGGTAGGAGGCTTTTCATGGCTCAGGTCACGCTGAAGGGGAACCCGGTCCAGGTCGGCGGCGCGCTGCCCCAGGCCGGCAGCCAGGCCCCGGCGTTCACGCTGGTCGGCGAGGGACTCGCCGACACCTCGCTGCAGGACTTCGCCGGCAGGCGCAAGGTCCTCAACATCTTCCCCAGCATCGACACCCCCACCTGCGCCACCTCGGTGCGCACCTTCAACGCCAAGGCCGGCTCGCTGGCCAACACCGTGGTGCTGTGCATCTCCGCCGACCTGCCGTTCGCGCAGGCCCGTTTCTGCGGCGCCGAGGGCCTGGACAGCGTCCGGACCCTGTCCACCCTGCGCGGACGCGACTTCCACGAGAACTACGGCGTGGCCCTGGCCGACGGCCCGCTGGCGGGGCTGACCGCCCGCGCCGTCGTCGTCCTGGACGAGAACGACACCGTCCTGCACACCGAGCTGGTCGCGGAGATCGCCGACGAGCCGAACTACGAGGCCGCGCTCGCCGTCCTCGCCTAGCCGTCCTCGCCCAGGCCCCGCCACGGGACGCCGGCCCCGCCGGCCCCGCTGGCCCCGGTCGGACCCGGCCGGGCTGCCTGCGCACGCGGCCCGGCCCGCCCCTGAGGTCTTCACCTGGGGGGCGGGCCGGGAAGGGCAGCGGGCGGGGCCGGCGGGGGGGTCAGGTGATGGAGGCTCCCGAGTCGATGCTGATGACCTGTCCGGTCATGCAGTCCTGGTCGAGGAAGAGCCCGATGGAACGGGCGACCTCCTGCGGGGTGACGAACCGCGGCACCGGCACCTTCTCCCGCATCCCGGCGATCACGTGCTCGGGCAGGGTGTCCGTCATCCCCGTGATCATGAACCCGGGCGACAGCGCGTTCACCGTCACCCCCCGGCGCCCGCACTCCGCCGCCAGCGTGCGGGTCAGCCCGATCAGCCCCGCCTTGGACGCCGCGTAGGCGGTCTGCCCGGCGGTGGCGATCAGCGCGGACGGGGAGACGATGTTGACCACCCTGCCCCAGCGGGCCCGCAGCATCGCCGGCACGCACACCCGCGCGGTGTGGAAGGAACCGACCAGGTTCGTGTCGATCACCTGCCGCCACTCGACCGGGTTCTGCATGGCCATCAGCGCGTCCTTGCGCACCGCCCCGTTGTTGACGAGCACGTCCACCGGGCCCAGCGCCTCGGTGATCCGCTCGTACATCGCGGTGACCTGCGCGTAGTCCGCGACGTCGCCGGTGACCAGGACGTGGTCGCCGGCCAGCTTGCCCGCCACCTCCTCGGCGGCCTGGCGGGCGCTGTTGTAGTGCACCGCGACCCGGCACCCGGCCGCGTCCAGCGCCAGCGCCAGCTCCCGGCCCAGACCCCCCGAGGCGCCGGTGACCAGCGCCACCGGGGAGTCGGGCCGCTGCCCGAAGGCGCCCTTGCCGCTCACCGCGCCCCTCCCCACGTCAGCAGGACCGAACCCCACGTCATCCCGGCACCGAACCCGGCCAGCAGCACCGTGTCGCCGTCCTGGATGCGCCCGGCGTCCAGCGCCTCCGCCAGCGCGATGGGGATCGACGCCGAAGCGGTGTTGCCGTACCGGTCGAGATTCGCCACCAGACGGTCCGCGGGAATCCCGGTGTGGGCGAGCACCGAGTTGATGATCCGGATGTTCGCCTGGTGCGGCACCACGTGGTCCACGTCCGCCGGCGTCAGCTTCGCCTGCTCCAGCGTCTCGCGGATCGTGCGCACCGTGTAGCGCACCGCGTTCAGGTAGATCTCGTTGCCGTTGATCTGCGCGTAGTGCAAGCCCTGGCGCACCGTCTCCTCGGTGGTGGGCATCCGCGAGCCCCCCGCCAGGACCTTCAGGCTGTCCTTGCACGAGCCGTCCGCGCCCAGGTTCCACGCCAGGACCCGCTCCACCGGGCCGGGCTGCAGGACCACCGCACCGGCCCCGTCACCCACCAGGATCGACAGGTCCCGGTCCGCCGGGTTCGCGGTCAGCGTGTGGGTGTCCGAACCGATCACCAGGATCGGGCGCGGGTCCATGTGCAGCAGACCCACCGCCGTCACCAGCGCGTACACGAACCCCGCGCACTCGGAGTTCACGTCGTGCGCGCTGCCCGCGATCTTCAGCGCGTCGTGGACGAACGCCGACGTCGCCGGCGAGGGCTGCTCCGGCGTCGCCGTCGCCACGATCAGGTGCGCGATGTCCGCACCCGACAGCCCCGCCCGCTCCAGCGCCCGGCGTCCGGCCTCCACCGCCATCGACGCGGTGCTCTGCCCCGCCCCGACCGCCCGCCGTTCCCGGATCCCGCACCTGGAGACGATCCAGTGCTCGTCCACACCGAAACGCTCCGCCAGCTCCACGCTGGTCACCACGCGCTCGGGGACGGAGATCCCCCACCCGGTGATGTCGAAGCCGCTCATCGAGCAGTGCCCCGCGCTCAGACGCCGGCCTGGCCCACGAGCGCCAGGATCCGCTCGTGCACCACCCGCAGCGTCGTCGTGTCGTCGATGTCCGCGAACAGCGACTCGTCCGCCGGAATGTGCGGGTACTGGTTCTGGAACCCGTACAGCCACTCCATCAGATCCAGCGAGTCCACGTCCGCGATGTGCTGCAGCGCCGCGTCCGCGTCGATCTCCTGCGCCCCGGACACCGCCTGCAACTGCGCGGCCAGGTCCTCGATGGTGGGGATGTCGGACATGAGTGATCGTTCCTTCCTGGACGCCCCGGAACGGGCGCCAACACGTGATGAGGCAGAACAGACCCGGACACCCCGGGAGGATCACGGACACCGCCACCGCGCCCCCCGCCGCCCACAGGCCACGGAACGCACCGCGACGGAACCCGAAAACCCCCCGGGGAAAAACCCGGGAAGGCCGTGGGGGCCGCGTGTCTTGTCGAAACCGCATGAAACCCACCCCCACGCAAACGCCCCGCAACCCCGGCCCTGCGCCCACGCTTGCGCACCGCTTGCGAGACACGCGCTTACCTGACCCGAGACACCGCACCCACACGCACGACACCCACCACCTCGCACCGCACCGCACCGCGACGCGGACACCGCACCCGCACAGCGCCGCACCGCACCGCACCCGCACAGCGCCGCACCGAGGCCACCGCACCGCACCGCGCCGCAGGCCGCACCCGCCGGGGCGGGAGGGCGACCGTAGGCAAGCACGGACACACCCCGACCACCCCGACCCGCACGGCCGTTCACACCGCACGGACCCGGCCGCCCTCACCGGCGCTCCCGTCCGCAGACGACGAGAGCGGCCACCGCCACCGCAACGGCCGTCCACGCGGGGAAAGGCACCACCCGCCGCCGCGCACCACGGACACCCGCACCACCGGACACCCGCACCACCCGGCCCAGTCCAGTCCAGTCCGGCCCGGCCGAGCCCGGCCCAATCCGGTCCATCCGATCCGCCACCAGAACAGGGGCACACCCGCATGACCACCGCCGAGACCCGCTCCATCAACCCCGACGTCGACGCGATCCGCCACCACTACGAGGTCGGCAACGACCTCTACCGCCTCATCCTGGGCCCCACCATGATGTACTCCGGCGGCTACTGGGAGGACGGCGAGGACCTCGTCGCCACCCTCGACGAGGCCCAGGAACGCAAGCTCGACGTCTTCACCGACCTCGCCCAGGCCGCCGGCAAGGCCAAGGTCCTGGACATCGGCTGCGGCTGGGGCACCATGCTCAACCGCCTCACCACCGTCCACGGCGTCCAGCAGGCCGTCGGCGTCACCCTCTCCCGCACCCAGGCCGACTTCGTCGCCGCCCTCGACAACCCCGCCATCCACGCCCGCGTGGAGAGCTGGGAGGACCACAAGGCCGACGGCGAGCCCTACGACGCCGCGTTCTGCATCAACGCCCTCGAACACTTCGTGCTCTCCTCCCTCACCCCCAAGGAGCGCACCCAGCGCTACCGCGTCTTCTTCAAGCAGGTCCACTCCCTGCTCAAGCCCGGCGCCCGCTTCGTCCTGCACACCATGACCGTCGAGAACCCCCCGCTGCGCCGCCAGCTCCTGGACGACCTCAAGTTCCTCCAGCGCGAGGAGTTCGAGGGCTGCCACATCCCGCGCCTGCCCGAACTCGCCGCCGGCCTCGACGGCCTCTTCGAGGTCACCGAGATCCGCAACGAACCCGAGTCCTTCGCCCGCGCCTGCCGCGCCTGGCTCCAGCTCCTGGCCGCCCGCCGCGACGAAGCCGTCGCCATGGCCGACGAGACCACCGTCCAGCGCTTCGAGCGCTACCTCGACATCTTCGCCTACACCCTCGAAGACCACATCTTCAACAACTTCCGCGTCACCCTCACCCGCCGCGCCTGAAAGGGGACACCCCGGCCATGACCACCACCGCCGAACACCCCGCCCCCTCCGGCGCCGACCAGCCCGAACCCTCCGGCGCCACCACCCACCCCGACACCACCGCCGTACGCCACCTCAAAGTCGCCATCATCGGCGCCGGCATCTCCGGCCTGGGCACCGCGATCCGCCTCCTGCAGAGCGGCACCGACGACTTCCTCGTCTTCGAACGCGCCACCGACCTCGGCGGCACCTGGCGCGACAACACCTACCCCGGCTGCGCCTGCGACGTCCAGGCCCACCTCTACTCCTTCTCCTTCGCCCGCAACCCGCAGTGGAAGTCCACCTTCGCCACCCAGGCCGAAGTCCACGCCTACCTCAAGGACACCGCGCAGCGCTTCGGCGTCGAACCCCACCTGCGCTACGGCCACGAACTCCTCGACGCCCGCTGGGACGCCGACCACCGCCACTGGCGCATCCACACCACCCACGGCCGCTACACCGCGCAGATCCTCGTCACCGGCACCGGCTACCTCTCCGAGCCCGCCGTCCCCGACCTGCCCGGCCTGGACACCTTCACCGGCACCCTCTTCCACTCCGCCCGCTGGCGCCACGACCACGACCTCACCGGCCGCAACGTCGCCGTCATCGGCACCGGCGCCTCCGCCATCCAGTTCGTCCCCGCCATCCAGAACCAGGTCGCCCGCCTCGACCTCTACCAGCGAACCCCCCCCTGGGTCGCCCACAAACCCGACAAGCCCAACACCCCCCGCCACACCTGGATGCTGCGCCACCTGCCCGGCTACCAGCGCTTCCGCCGCGCCTTCAACAAGAACGGCCGCGAGATCGTCGCGTTCTTCATGTCCCGCCCCACCCGCACCACCGGCATGAAGAACATGGCCGCCGGCCACCTCAAGAAATCCGTCCCCGACCCCGGCCTGCGCAAGCGCCTGACCCCCGACTACACCGTCGGCTGCAAACGCCTCCTGTTCTCCAACACCTGGTACCCCGCCATCCAGCAGCCCAACGTCGACATCGTCTCCGACACCATCACCGACATCGGCCCCACCCACATCACCACCGCCGACGGCACCACCCGCACCGTCGACACCATCATCCTCGCCACCGGCTTCACCGCCACCGACCGCCCCGTCGCCCGCCGCATCCACGGCCGCGACGGAACCACCCTGCGCGACACCTGGCACACCCACGGCATGAAAGCCCACCGCGGCACCACCATCCACGGCTTCCCCAACCTCTTCATGCTCCTGGGCCCCAACACCACCCTGGGCCACTCCTCCCAGACCGTCATGATCGAAGCCCAGATCGCCTACATCGTCGACGCCCTCAAAACCATCGACAAACTCGGCATCACCTCCGTCGAGATCCGCCCCGAAGCCCAGAACGCCTACAACCAGACCCTCACCGACCGCCTGAAGAACACCGTCTGGAACGCCGGCGGCTGCCAGAGCTGGTACACCGACCACCACGGCAACAACCCCTCCATCTGGCCCACCTACACCTACCGCTTCCGCCGCCAGACCCGCCGCTTCGACCTCCTCAACTACCAACGCGCCACCGTCACCCACACCACCCCCTAACCCCCCACACGCACACACCCGGACACACACACGGGCACACACGGGCACACACGCGGGGGCACGCAGGGGCACACACGCGGGCACACGCACACAACCACACAGGCACACCCAACACGGCCGGGCGGCACCCGCCCACCCACGGACCCCGCCGCCCGGCCGGCCCACACCCCAGGACACCCCACCGGAAACCGGAACCGGACACACAACCAACAACCGAACACCTGCACGGACCCAGCAGACCGCCCACCCCGCAGGACCCACCCACCCGCCCTCACACACTAACCACCACCCAACCGCCAACCCGCAGCCGTCACACCATCAAGCACCCCACCCACGAACACCCACACGCCACCCGAACACACCCACTACCCCAGAACAGGAAACCCCATGACCAAACCCCTCACCAGGCGCACCATCCTCACCACCACCGCCACCACCGCCCTCATCACCGCCTTCAACACCACCACCCGCACCTGGGCCACCACCAACACCCCCACCACCCACAACCACTGCCCCGTCCCCACCCTCGACGGCACCCTCACCACCGACACCACCACCCTCACCGAATTCAGCCACGACTTCGGCCGCCTCACCACCAACACCCCCCACGCCGTCCTCAAACCCGGCTCCGACCAAGACATCATCAAAATCATCAACTACGCCCGCCACAACGGCCTCAAAGTCGCCATGAACGGCCAAAGCGGCACCGACAACGACCTCGAATCACACTCCAACTACGGCCAGGCCTCCCCCAACGGCGGCATCAGCATCGACGCCCGCACCCTCAACCGCATCCACACCATCACCCCCACCAACGCCACCGTCGACGCCGGCGTCACCTGGGCCCAACTCACCGACGCCACCCTCAACCAAGGCCTCACCCCACCCTGCCTCACCGACTACCTCCACCTCTCCATCGGCGGCACCATCAGCATCGGCGGCATCGGCAACACCGTCCAAAAACACGGCCTCCAAGCCGACACCGTCGAATCCATCGACATCATCACCGGCACCGGCCAACTCCTCACCGCCACCCCCACCAAAAACCCCGACCTCTTCCACGCCGCCCTCGCCGGCGCCGGACAATTCGGCATCATCATCCGCGCCACCATCAAACTCATCCCCGCCCCCCAACGCGCCCTCGTCTTCAACCTCTACTACAACAACCTCACCACCTACCTCACCGACCAACAAACCATCCTCAACGACGGCCGCTTCCACACCCAAATCGGCGAAATCATCCCCCAACAAAACACCACCCCCCTCTACAAAATCGAAACCGCCACCTACTACAACGGCACCACACCCCCCAACCCCACACCCCTCCTCACCGGACTCAACCCCAACCCCCACCAAACCACCACCACCGACCAGACCTACCGCGAATACACCTACCGCGCCGACACCTGGACCCAAAACCTCAAAAACCTCGGCTACTGGAACCAACCCAAACCCTGGCTCAGCCTCTTCATCCCCGCCACCCAAGCCGCCAACTTCATCACCTACGCCACCCCCCTCCTCACCCCCCAAACCCTCGGCCAAGGCCTCCTCCTCTTCTACCCCTTCCCCACCAACAAACTCACCCACCCCTACGCCATCACCCCAGGCGAACCCACCACCTACCTCTTCGACCTCCTCACCTTCCCCCACCCCAACACCAACCCCACCACCCAACTCACCCACAACCGCACCCTCTACGACCACGCCACCACCCTCGGCGCCAAACGCTACCTCGTCGGCGCCATCCCCCACATGACCCCCACCGACTGGAAAAACCACTACGGCCCCCAATGGACCAACCTCACCAACACCAAACACAAATACGACCCCACCCACACCCTCACCCCCGGCCAAAACATCTTCCCCTAACAACACAAAAAAACAGACACACAACAAACAAACACGAGCAGACACAAACACACAGACACAGCACGGCACAGCACAGCACAGCAATAAAACAAACCAGCAAACAAACCCTCAAACAACAAACACAAACCACAGACCACAGACCACAGACCACGGGCCACAAGCCACAGGCCCGCAAACACCGACACAGACCACAGGCCGCGAGCGCACAAACACAAAACACCAGACACACAGACACACAGCAGGCACAAGCACAAACACACAGGCATCGACCCGCAAGCGCAGGCATCGACCCACAGGCGCACAGGCGCAGGCACCCCCACCGACACAGAACCACAGAAATACACCAATAAAACACGCAGACACACAACAAAAACAAACCAGCAAACAAACCACAAACACAAACCACGATCGGCAAACCACAAACGGCAAACGGCAAACGGCAAACGGCAAACGGCAAACGGCAAACGGCAAACGGCAAAAAAAGAAATACAGGCCAAAGACCAGAAAGCAAGAACCCGGAACATCAGGACATCAGGACATCAGGACAGAAGGGCCCGCCATGCACACCTACGACCTCATCAACGAAGCCATCATCCACGCCCCCACCCAACAAGTCTGGAACCACCTCATCGCCGAACTCAACGGCACCACCACCTGGTGGACCCCCCACAACACCCACCAACCCGGCAACCCCACCCCCGAACACCCCGGCGGCACCACCCACATCACCATCCACCCCAACGGCCACACCAAACCCGGACCCAAAATCCACACCACCGCCACCACCACCCACACCACACCCCCCCACACCCTCACCACCACCCACACCGGCCACTTCACCGGCACCACCACCTACACCCTCACCCCCACCCACAACAACCAACACACCAAACTCACCATCACCTTCACCACCACCCCCCACGGATGGCCCACCCTCCTCCCCAAACACACCATCCCCAACCAACACACCAAAGCCACCCACAACGCCCTCACCAACCTCAACCACCAACTCACACA